>DATFXS010000023.1:0-4081 GCA_035315605.1 Polyangia bacterium | reverse complement strand
GGCACGACCGGCACCGCGGGCACGACCGGCACCGCCGGTACGACCGGCACCGGCGGCGCGACCGGCCTCGGCGGATCGCCGGTGACGGTGTCGTCGAGCTGCAAGACGCCGACCTGGCCGACCGCGCAGGGATCGACGGTGACGATCTCCGGCACGATGAACGTCAGCGGCACGTACGACGGCAAGATGGCGCTGCACGAGGGCACCCTGAACGACTGCTCCGCGGGCGATCAGGGCAGCACCAAGCCGATCCTCGACGTCGCCGACGGCGGCACCGTCAAGAACGTCATCTTCAGCGTCCACGTTGGCGACGGCATCCACTGCGAAGGGAGCTGCACGATCGACAACGTCTGGTTCAATTATGTCTGCGACGACGCCATCTCGATGCTGGGCGGATCGGGCAAGACCGCGACGATCACGAACAGCGGGTTCAAGGGCGCTCGCGACAAGACCATCCAGCACAACGGCAACGGCAGCACCGTGGTGATCAACAACGTGTACATCGAGACGGCGGGCAAGCTGTATCGCTCGTGCGGCCAGGGCTGCTCCAGCTCCGACAAGCGCACGGCGATGATCAGCAACGTCGTCGCGATCGGGACCGACCAGATCGCCGGCGTCAGCACCAACGACCACGCCACGCTCAGCAACATCTGCACGTACCGGGTCAGCACGATCTGCCACAACTACCAGCCGGGGTCCGACACCGACGCGACGACGGGCGCCAACGGCACGGGTGAGGGGCCGTCGGCGAACTGCACGTACAAGCCGTCGGACACGCACGGCCTCGTCGATCACGTGAAGGCTGGAGTGCTGACCACCGATGTCATATGCACCGGCAGGAACTCCGCGAAGGACGGATCGACCAACAACACGGCGTGCGTCACGGGCTTCGAGAACTGCCTCAACGGGTGCGCTCCTGGCCAGTACGGCTTCAAGCAGCTGAGCTGCTCGGCCGGCAAATACGCCGCCAGCGGCTCGGGCTGCGTGATGTCGTCGGACGCGACGGTCGCGAGCAACCTGAACGGCACCCTGCATTCGGCGAGCGCGACCGCAACCGAGACCAACAACAACAACTGCACGTCGCAGTGGGCCTGGGGCACCGACGGCAGCGGAAAGTACTGCGTTTGCGTGTTCAAGCCCGGCTACTACCAGGCGTCGTCGATGAACTCGACTTCGCCGTCGAGCTGGTGGGTCTGGGACTGCCAGTCCCAGTGGTGGTAGCGCCGGGCTAGCCGCTGAGCAGGCCCTTGAGCTGCTCGAGGCGCTTGCGCGCCGCGGGCAGGCGGTCGCGCTTCTCGGCCTCGTCGAAGTTGTAGGCGAGGCGCATGTCGGGCGTCAGCTTGAACCGGCTGCCCCGCGCCGACACCAGCTTCTTGACCCGGTCAGGATCGAGGCCCGCATCCGCCGCGAATGACAGCACGATGCGCGTGGGCGCCAGCTCGTAGGCCAGAGCGCCGAGCGCGCGGACGATCGTCTTGTCGATCATCACCTCGCCGAGCAGCTGCGCCTCGTCGGGCAGCGGTCCGTAGCGATCGTTCAGCTCGGCCAGCGTCGCGCGCACGCCGTCCTCGTCGCGCGCCTGGGCGAGCCGGCGGTAGAACTCCAGCCGCTGGCCGGTGTCGGGAACGTAATCGTCGGGGATGTACGCGGGCACGTCGACGTTGATCTCCGGATCGTGCTCGGGCTTGATCGGCTCGCCTTTCAGCTCGGCGACCGCCTCTTCCAGGATGCGCGCGTAGGCCTCGAAGCCGACCGCGGCGACCGCGCCGTGCTGGCGCTCGCCCAGGAGCTCGCCGGCGCCGCGGATCTCGAGATCGTGCGTGGCGACCTGGAAACCGGCGCCGAGCTCGGTGAACCGCTGTAGCACGGCCAGCCGCTGCTTCGCCTCGGGCGTGATGCGCGCGGCGTCGTCCGGCACGACCAGGTAGCAGAAGGCGCGCTCGCGCGATCGGCCGATGCGCCCGCGCAGCTGATACAGCTGCGCCAGCCCGAAGCGATCGGCGTGGTTGACGATCATCGTGTTGGCGCGCGGGATGTCGAGGCCCGACTCGATGATGGTGGTGCAGACGAGGATGTCGTAGCGCCCGTCGACGAAGTCGACCATCACCTTCTCCAGCTCGCCCTCCGCCATCTGGCCGTGGCCGATTGCGATGCGCGTCCCTTCGGGCGCGATCTCGGCGATGCGCTTGGCCAGCTCGCCGATGTCCTCGATCTTGTTGTGGACGACGAAGACCTGGCCGCCGCGCGAAAGCTCGCGCTTGACGGCGTCGCCGAGCAGCGGGGGGTCGAACCGGCAGACGAAGGTCCGGATCGCCAGCCGGTCGGCGGGCGGCGTCGCGATGATCGAGATCTCACGCAGCCCACCCATCGCCATCTGCAACGTGCGCGGGATCGGCGTGGCGGTCAGCGTCAGTACGTCGACCTGTGTGCGCAGCTCCTTGAGGCGTTCTTTGTGGCCGACGCCGAAGCGCTGCTCCTCGTCGACGACCAGCAGGCCCAGGTCCCGGAAGCGGACGTCGCGCGACAGCACCCGGTGCGTGCCGACGACGACGTCGATCTTCCCTTCCGCCAGCGCGGCCACCGTCTTCTGCTGTTCCGTCTTGTTGCGGAACCGCGACAGCACCGCGACGCGCACCGGAAAGTCGGCGAAGCGATCCGAGAACGTCACGAAGTGCTGCTCGGCGAGCACCGTGGTGGGCGCCAGCACCGCCACCTGCTTGCCGCCGAGGACCGCGAGCAGGCTGGCGCGCAGCGCGACCTCGGTCTTGCCGTAGCCGACGTCGCCGCAGATCAGGCGATCCATCGGCACGCCGTTCTGCATGTCGCCGAGGACGGTCTCGATCGCCTTGGCCTGATCGGGGGTCTCCTCGAACGGGAACGTCTCCTCGAAGGCGCTGAACACCGCGTCCGGCGGCGGAAACGCGTGCCCCTCCAGCGCGGCGCGCTGTGCGTACAGCTGCATCAGCTCCTCGGCGATCTTCTTCGCCTCGGCCGACACCTTGCGCCGCTTCTCCTGCCAGGTGCGGGCGCCCAGCTTGTCCAGCTTCACCTCGCCCGCCTCGCCGCCCAGATAGCGGTGCACGGCGCCGATGCGATAGACCGGCACGTAGACCGAGCCGCCGTCGTACTCGAGGTGCATGAAGTCGGCCGGGACGCCGCGCACCTCCAGCTTCTTGAGACCGCGGTAACGGCCGATGCCGTGCTCGTCGTGGACGACCGCGTCGCCCTCGGCGATCTCGCCCAGATCGCCGAGCGCGGCCGCCTTGGTGGCGCGCGCCTCGCGCAGCGCGCGCGGGCCGAAGATCTCCTCCTCGGCGACGACCACCAGCCGATCGGCGGGCAGGACGAACCCGCGCCGGAGCGAGCCGCTCAGCACGGCCAGCGCGGCGCCGCCTTGCGCGAACACGTCGTGGCCGGCGCGCGGCGGCGGGAGATCCGTGGCGAGGCCGAGCGCGCGCAGCAGCGCCACCAGCCGTTCGGCGTGCGTCCGGTTGGGCGCGACGACGCGCACGCGGTGGCCGGCGTCCAGCCAGCGGCGCATCCGATCGCGCAGCGGCGCGCCGATGTCGACCTCGCCTTTTCCGCTGCCGCCCGCGGCCGACCGGGCCTGATGCAGGTCGGCCCGCAGCGTCGTGTGCGGCTCGGACTCGACCCGGATGCGCGGCGGCGCGTCGGGCGGGGGATTCACGCGCACCACCTCCACGGCGCGCAGCTCGAGCCGCCGCCGCGCCGCCAGCGCCGCCGCCGCCTCGTCCTCGACGAGAACGAAGTCCTCCGCGGGCAGCGCCAGCCGGTGCTCCACGTGGCGCGACAGCGCCACCTCGCGCAGGCGCGTCGCCTGGCGGCGCGCCTCGTCCAGCACCGCCTCCGGCTCCTCGACCACGCAGATCGTGGTCTCGGGCAGGTAGTCGAACAGCGGCACCATGCCGGCGTGGAACGCCGGCGCCAGCGCCTCGATGCCGAAGAACTGTTCCCCCTCCTCGATCTGCTCCAGCAGCCGCCGCGTCTTCGACGACGGATAGACCGCCGTGTCCGCGGCGGCGAGGACGCGCGCCCGCGGATCGGCGCCCGCCGTCGGGAT
>DATFXS010000022.1:0-4051 GCA_035315605.1 Polyangia bacterium | reverse complement strand
CAGCCGCAGCAACTCGTCGGCGTCGACGCGGCTGTCGTAGGCGGGCAGGGCGGCGACCAGGTTGAGGCCGGCGAACAGCACGGCGATCGATTCCTCGATCATCGCCTCGGCCAGGGCCTGCAGGATCGGCCGCTGCCAGCTGTTCGGCGGAAGGTCGAACAGCGCCTGCTCGGGCGCGATCAGCGCTTCCGACAGGCCGGCGCCCCTGAACCAGTTGGTGACGCCGGTGATCATGCCGGCGGCCTGCTCCTCGGCGCGCCGGTCGTCGCCGAAGCGGATGCTCTCGAAGCGAGCGCGGAAGGTGAGCACGCCGAGGCAGACGGCGCGGGCCGCGATGTCCGCGGCGGTCCTCATGCCTTCCTCATCATGCCAATCGCAGTATAGGACCGTCGGGGCAATCCCCGGTGGGCTATAGTCACCGCCCCATGGTCACCTCCGCATCACCCGCGAACGTGCCCGGACGCTTCGGGCCGTTCGGCGGCCGCTACGTCTCCGAGACCCTGATCCCGTCGCTCGACGAGCTGATGGCGGCCTGGGCGGCGGCGTCGGCCGATCCCGCCTACGCCGAGGAGCTGTCGCGCCTGCTGACCGACTACGTCGGGCGTCCGACGCCGCTCGGCTTCGCGGCGCGCCTGTCGGCCGACGTCGCCAAGGAGACGGGCCGCGGGGTGCGCATCTATCTGAAACGCGAGGACCTCTGTCACACGGGCGCGCACAAGATCAACAACTGCATCGGCCAGGTGCTGCTCGCGCGCCGGATGGGGAAGACGCGCATCATCGCCGAGACCGGCGCCGGCCAACACGGCGTCGCGACCGCGACCGCCTGCGCGCTGTTCGGCCTGCACTGTGAGATCTACATGGGCGCCGTCGACGTCGAGCGCCAGGCGTTGAACGTGTTCCGGATGAAGCTGCTGGGCGCGAAGGTGCATCCGGTCAAGGATGGCACGTCGACGCTGAAGGACGCGATGAACGAGGCGCTGCGCGACTGGGTCACCAACGTCCGCACGACCCACTACGTGATCGGCTCGGTCGCGGGCCCGCATCCCTATCCGATGCTGGTGCGCGAGCTGCAGGCGGTGATCGGGCGCGAGGCGCGCATGCAGATCCAGGAGGCGGAGGGGCGGCTGCCCGACGGGCTGGTCGCGTGCGTCGGCGGCGGCTCGAACGCGATGGGGCTGTTCCACGCCTTCGTCCCCGATGCGGGCGTGGCCCTGTTCGGCGTCGAGGCGGCCGGCGACGGCATCGACACCGGGCGCCACGCGGCGACGCTGGCGCGCGGGCGGCTGGGCGTGCTGCACGGCGCGCGCTCGTACGTGCTGTGCGACCGCGAAGGGCAGATCTCGGAGGCGCATTCGATCTCCGCCGGGCTCGACTACCCGGGCGTCGGGCCGGAGCACGCCTTCATGAAGGAGACGGGGCGCGCGAAGTATCTGTCCGTGACCGACGACGAGGCGCTGGCGGGCTTCCAGCGCCTGGCGCGCACGGAAGGAATTCTGTGCGCGCTGGAGAGCGCGCACGCGGTCGCGGCGCTGCCGAAGGTGGCCGCGTCGCTGCCAGACGGTGCGGTCCTGATCCTCAACGTCTCCGGCCGCGGCGACAAGGACATGGGGACGATCGCGAAGCGACTGGGCGTGACCCTGTGAGCCGGTTGCAAAACTGCTTCGCGCGCGCGAAGGCGGCGAAGCGCGCGGCGCTGGTCATCTATCTGACGGGGCAGGATCCCGACGACGAGACCAGCCGGCGGCTGATGCACGCGGCGGCGGAGGCAGGCGCGGACATCATCGAGCTCGGCGTCCCCTGGAGCGATCCGTCCGCCGACGGCAAGGCGATCCAGGCGGCGATTCATCGCGCGCTGGCCGCCGGCGGGGGGATGACCAAGTCGCTGGCGGCGTGCCGCGCGCTCCGGCAGGCGCACCCGGACCTCGGCATCGTGCTGTTCGGCTACGCGAACCCGGTGATCGTGATGGGCGCGGAAGCGTTCGCGAAGGCGGCCCACGACGCCGGCGCCGACGGTGTGCTGTGCGTGGATTATCCGGCCGACGAGGACGGCGAGCTGACGTCTGCGCTGCGCAAGCAGGGGCTGGATTTCGTTCCGCTGCTGGCGCCGACATCGACGGTGCCGCGCATCGACGTGGCGGCGGCGGCGGCGAGCGGCTTCATCTATTACGTCTCGCTGACCGGCATCACCGGCACCGCGCTGGCGGACATGGAAGAGCCGCGCGCCAAGGTGGCGGCGATCAAGGCGCGCACGGGCGGCAAGCTGCCGGTGGCGGTCGGCTTCGGCATCAAGACGCCGGGCGCGGCGCGGGCGGTGGCCAGCTTCGCGGACGGCGTCGTGGTCGGGACCGCGGCCGTCGAGGTCGTGGCCAAGGCCGTCGCCGAGAAGCGCGACCCCGTCCCGGAGCTGGCGGCCTTCGTGCGCTCGCTGCGCGACGCGCTCGACGGCGTCTGATTCGGACGGACGGCGCGCGTGGGGATGCATGGCTACCTGTGCGCGCTGTCGGCGGCGCGCGCCGCGCAGCTGGACGCGGAGCCGGGGCGGCTCTTCGACGTGATCGGCCTGCGGGGCGGGGCGGCGAGCGGCGTGCTCGATCTCGGCAAGGCCTGGGACGCGCTGGACATCCTGCTGTCGGATCGGGGAGGCGATCGATTGCTGGGCGACGCCGTGCTGGCGCGCTCGGGCAAGCCGATGAAGGCGGCCGGCGCGTACGGTCCCGCGTCGTACCTGCCGCCGGCGCGGGTGGCGCGGATCGCGGCGACGCTCGGCAAGCTGCCGGCCGGGCGCGTTCGCGAACGCTACGGCGCGCTTTACGGCAAGAACGTGCACGGCGGCTATGGGCAGGAGATCTGCGCCGCCGACGAGCTCAAGTTCATTCGCGACAAGGTCGCGGCCATCCAGCGCGCCGAGATCGCGGCGCTGGAAGCCGCGGTCAAGAAACTGAAAGAGTTCTACTCCGGCGCCGCGAAGGCCGGCGACGGCGTGATGGCCGTCGTCGTCTGACTAACCCTCGGGGATCATCGCCTGCGCGAGCCAGCGACCGGCGACGAATCCGATCGCCGCCGTCCAGAGCACCGTCGTGACCAACATCAGCATGGGCTGTCCGGACACCAGCGCGGCCACGGCGCCAACCGCCGTCCCGGCGCCGAGCATCCAGAAGGCGTTTCCCCAATCCCACCAGCGGGCCAATCGCCATACCGCGACGGCGATCGGAACGGTCCCGACGATGGACATGAGGAGCAGCCCGCCACCACCATCGACGAAGCTGGCGCCCGTCGAGACGAACAGACAGAGGAGGATGGCGGCGAGATGGCAGCCTCCGATCGCGAGCGCGATCGGCACGCCGTGAGCGCCGGGGAACAGAACGCGGGCGCGTCTAAGCGCGCGGGCCACGCACAGGGTCGGACCGACACTGGGCGGAAGAAGCACGAACGCACCCATGATGTGATCGGGACGGCCGTGCGCGGGGATGGCCAGCAGAAGGATCTGGGCGACGATGCCCGCGATCGCCGCCAGGCCGACCCGCAGCGTCAGGTTTGGCGGGGTGCGTTCGTCGTCCATGCACCCCCTTACAGCGGTGCTGGCGCGCGGTTGCGTCGGGCTAGGTCGCCGACGTCGGGATTCGGCCGACGCGCGTGCGCAATTCGAGGACGATGCCCTGGCCCATCTCGGCCGACATCCGCTCGAGAATGTCCGCGCGCAGCAGGGTCAGCTCGTGGGCGATCGCCGAGGTCGACGCGCGGACGAACAGGGTGTTCCCGGCCAGCCGTTCGGGCATCGTGCGCGCCCGCAGCGCCTCGCCGATGACGCGCGAGTAACAGTCGAACACGCGAAATTCGAGCGCGCGGCCGGCGCCGCCCAGCCGACCGAGGACCTCGCTGACCAGATCAGCGCTGCGCGTCGGGGCGGGCGCCGACGGGCGCTGGGGCCCGCGTGCGGTCGGCCTCTGGTACCGGTGCGCGTGCAAGCGCGGGTCGCTCCGCATCGAGTCCAGAATACAGATCGCGCATCGCGGATCGCAACCTCAAAACGCTCCGCCGATCGAATCGGCGT
>DATFXS010000021.1:0-11040 GCA_035315605.1 Polyangia bacterium | reverse complement strand
GGGCGGTTCACCGCTTCCGCCCGGCGGCCGGGTCCACTCGTGAATGCGCTGGCGCAGTCCCGCGCCGACCGCGGGCAACCGCCGGTACCAGCCGGTCACGATCAACGTGCCCGCCAGCGCGAGCAGCAGCAGGCCGAACAGGGCGCCGCGGTGGTGCGTCGCGGGCGGTCGGTCGATGCTGCTCGGCAGCTCCCAGTCGATGATCTGCGGCGTGGCGGCCGGCGGGGTGGGCAGGCGCGTCGGGATCTTGCGCGGCGGCGACACGATGACGGGCGTCGGCGTCCGCACCGGCGGCGGCGTGTCGAGCGCGGCGTCATCCAGCCGGGGCGCGCGCAGCACGGGCGACGCGCGCAGGCCGCCGTCCTCTCGCGCCGTCCCGATCGTCCGCTCCGCCGCGTCATCGAACGCGCGCGCCAGCTCCATCATCCCGCCGAAGCGATCGTCGGGATTCTTCGCCAGCGCGCGGTCGAGGACCGCCTGCAGCGGGTCGGGATCCCACGCTGACGGCAAGAACAGCGACAGCGGCAGCGGATCCTCGTGCACGACCTGGTACAGCACGGCGGCCGAATCGTCGCCCTGGAACGGTTCCTGACCGGTCAGCATCCGGTAGGCGATGGCGCCCAGCGCGAACTGATCGGTGCGTCCGTCGATGGCGCCGCCGTGGCCGCGCGCCTGCTCGGGCGACATGTACGAGGGTGTCCCGAGAAGGTCGACGGCCTGCGAGATCTGCGCGACCGCGGACCGCACCTTCGAGATGCCGAAGTCCAGCACCTTGACCAGCTCGTCCGTCTGGCCGTCGACCGTGGCGAGAAAGATGTTCGCCGGTTTGAGGTCGCGGTGAACCACCCCGTGGGCGTGCGCCAGGGCCAGGGCCGACGCGACCGCGTCGACGATGCGCGCGACGGCCGGCAAGGGCAGCGGTCCGCTCTGGACGCGCGCCTCCAGGTCGCGCCCCTGCAGGTACTCCATGACGAAGTAAGGACGCGCATCGGGCGCCACGTTGAAGTCGAAGATCTGAACGATGTGGGGGTGGCGCAGCTGCGACATGATCTCCGCCTCGCGGCAGAAGCGCGCGAAGGCGTCCTGGTTCCCCTGCAGCTCGGGGAGCAGCAGCTTCACCGCGAACTGGCCGGGGAGGCGGACGTGCTGGGCCTCGTAGACCTCGCCCATCGCCCCGCGCCCGATGCGGCGGCCGATAATGTAGCTGTCACCGAGGACGGCGTTCGTGTTCCGCGGGGGAACCTGGTCATAGCCCAGGGTGTCCATCATCCACCTCGGGAACCCTCAAGGGGTTCCCGAACCCTCCCGCGATGGTGCGCGGCGAGCAGAGCTCGCCGGCTCCCCACGCGTCCAACCCCCGCCTCATGCCCGTCCCCGACAGCTTTCGCACCACCGCAAACCTCGACCCAGAAAAACTAACGCCGCCCTGTTTTTCCGGAAGGCCACTGGTCGTGATCCGGGAGGGCGCCACATGCTAAATAGCCACCGTGCCATCCCGCCTTGCCCGTCTCGCCATCGTTTCGCTGACCGTGGTCTTCGCGGCGCTCTCGGGCGCGGCGGGTTGTCGGCGCGGCGCGCCGACGCCGCAACAAGGCGGGGGCACCCCGGGCGCCGCCGCGCCAGAGCCGCCGGCGCCGTCGCTGGCGCCGGGCAGCACGGTGACGCCGAAGACCGAGCCGCCCAGCGAGGCGCGCGTGCTGTCATCGGCCTTCTCGGCGGCGGCGCGCGCGCTCAGCCCGTCGGTGGTGCGCATCGACGTCGAGATCGACCACCCGCGCGTATCGGAACGGGGGGACGACGACGATGACCTGGCGCCGTTCTTCCGTCATTTCTTCGGGCAGGGGATGCCGGAGCAGACCCCGGGGCCGCAGCGCGGGACGGGATCGGGCGTCGTGATGGACGCGCGCGGCGACATCGTCACCAACCGGCACGTCGTGTCGGATGCGTCGAAGGTGAAGGTGATCTTCAACGACGGCCGCGAATTCACGGCGAAGACCTTGGGAACCGACGCCGAGACCGACGTCGCCGTCATCCGTCTGGACAAGCCGCCGGGCGATCTGGTCGCGGCGCGGCTGGGCGATTCGGACAAGCTGGATGTCGGCGAGTGGGTGCTGGCGGTCGGGAGTCCGCTCGGGCTGGACCAGACGGTGACGGCCGGGATCGTCAGCGGTCTCGGCAAGGTCGGCCGGCACGTACAGATGTCGGGCGGACGCGTGCGCCACTACATCCAGACCGACGCGAAGATCAATCCGGGCAATTCGGGCGGGCCGCTGGTCAACCTGTCGGCCGAGGTGGTCGGCATCAACACGCTGATCAACACCGGTCCAGGCGGCGCGTACGGTTTCGCGATCCCGATCAATCAGGTGCGGATGGTGGCCGGCTCGCTGCTGAAGGAAGGGCGCGTTCGCTACGCGTATCTCGGCGTGCTGGTGGGCGATATCGAGGGTCTCGACCCGAATCACCCGGGCGCGAAGGGCGGCCCGCTGCCCGCCGTCGATCACGGCGTCTTCGTCAGTCAGGTGACGCCCGGAGGTCCGGCCGCCAAGGCCGGGATGCACGCGGGCGACGTCATCACCGACATCGACGGGCGTCAGATGGCGGCGTCGGGCGACGTGATCGACTACGTGTCGTCGCGCGCGATCGGCTCGCGCGTGACCGTCGGGTTCGTCCGGGACGGCAAGCCGCAGAAGCTCGCGGTCGAGCTGGGCGAGCTGCCCTCCGTCGACGTGCGCGCGGCCGGGGGCGCGGGCGCGCAGAAGCTGGGCATGGCGCTACAGACGCTGACGCCCGAGCTGGCCGAATCGATGGGCATCGAACGCGGAGCGCGCGGCGCCGTCGTGGCCGAGGTGGCGCCCGGCGGCGCGGCGGCGGCGGCCGGCGTCCACGAGGGCGACGTGATCCTCGAGATCGATCGACAGCGGATCACGACGGCCGACGAGGCGGCGGCGGCGCTGGCCGCGCCCCGGAACGGCGGCCACCTGGTGCGGGTCCGCGGCGCTTCCGGCATCCGCTTCATCACGCTCGGGGGCGGCAATTAGGAGAGCCCGCCGATCATGGTCGTAGGCGCGGCCGGGCTGGTCGTGGCCGCGGCGGTGATGGCGCGGCCGGCCCCCGCGATCCCGGCGGCGCGGCCCGTCCCCGCGGCCGCGAAGGTTCAATCGGCGCGGGCGGCCGTCGAGGCGATGATCGCCGACCCGGGCGGCGTGATCGCGTTCGGCGAGCTGCACCAGACCCGCGCGACCGCCAAGGTGCGGTCGGCGCTCGCGCGCTTCACCGACGAGATCCTGCCGGTCGTCGCGCCGCACGCCTCGCACCTGATCGTCGAAACCTGGATCACGCGCGGCACCTGCGGCGAGGCGGAGGCGCAGGTGACCAAGGAGGTCGCGCGCACGACCGAGCGGCCGGTCGAGACGGAGAGCGAGATCGTGAAGCTGCTCCGGCGCGCCAAGGAGCTGGGCGTGGCGCCACACGTGCTGGACGTCGGCTGCGACGAGTACAAGGTGCTGGCCGGTGCCGGAGGAACGGTCGACTACGACCGGCTGCTGACGATCACGAACCAGCACCTCGAGCGCGCGATCGGGCAGGGCCTCCTGCTGGCGCGCGCCCCGGGCCGGCCGCTCGTCGTTGTCTACGGCGGCGCGCTGCACAACGACCTTTACCCCGACCCGACGCTGGCGAAGTACACCTTCGGGCGGCACGTCCACGCGGCCACGCGCGGCGCCTACCGCGAGGTCGACCTCTACGTGCCCGAGATGGTCGACACCACGCCGGCGCTGAAGGCCGAGCCGTGGTATCCGGCCTGGCAGCACGCGGGCGCCGGCAAGGGCGTCGTCACCATCGACCGCGGCGGGCGCTCGACGATCGTGGTGTTCCGGAGGGGCGGCTTGCCCTAGACTCCGCGCGTGGCGCGCGAGGAAACAACCTTAACTATTTGGGCGTGCGCGATCGCGATCGCCGGGGGTGCGATCGGTTGTGGCGGCGGCGGCCACGGCAGCGACGGCGGCGGTCACGTGGACGCGGGCGCGGCGCCGCTCTGGCTCGGCGTCGTCGGCACGGGCCAGAGCCTGTCGGTCGGCGCCGCCAGCAACGGACTGGTCTTCACGTCTCCGTCGGCCAACAACCTGAAGCTGTCGCTGGGCGCGCGGGGGATGAGCTGGCCGATCGACCCGACCGATCCGGAGCTGTCGCTGACGCCGCTCGAGGAGCCGATTCGTCCGATCGACACGGCCAGCAGCCGCCCCTATCCGAACAACATCTACGGCGAGACGTTCCACACCGCGATGGCCAGCGAGCTGACCGCCCTGCACCAGGCGGCCGCCGCCGCGGACCTGGTGACGGTGCACTCCGTCGTGGGGCAGGGCGCCGCCAGCATCACCGTCATCGGCAAGGGCGGAACCGGCAACGCCTACGCCGCCTCGCTGTTCGAGGTGACGGCGCTGGCGCGGCTGGCGACGGCGGCGGGCGCGCGCTACGAGGTTGGCGCGGTCATGCTGACCCACGGCGAGGCGGACGCCGAGCGGCCGACCTACGAGGACGACATCGCCGCCCTCGCCATGGCGTACGACCAGGACCTGCGCGCGATCACCGGGCAGACCCGTCCGATCCCGCTGATCCTCAGCCAGCAGCACGCCGATCCGATAACGGGGCTGTCGACGTCGACCGTCGCGGCCTGGAAGCTGGGCGTCGATTATCCCGGCCAGATCTTCTGCGCGGGGCCCAAGTACCAGTACGCGTACGCCAGCGACCAGATCCATCTGGTGGCGGGCCAGTACGATCGGCTCGGCATCAAGTACGCGGAGGTGTTCGACCAGGTCGTCGTGCAAGGCAACGACTGGCAGCCGCTGCAGCCGATCGAGGTGACGCGCGACGGTCTCACGATCAACGTTCGCTTCCACGTGCCGGTTCCGCCGCTCGCGTGGGACGAGACGTTCGGGGCGCCTCACCATTTCCTGCATTCGGCCTGGGCGAACGGGCGCGGATTCGAGGTCGAGGATTCGACGGGCGAGGTGACGATCACCGACACGACGATCGACGGCGACACGATTCACATCGGGCTGCTCGCCGCGCCGGTCACGACCGACACGGTGCCGCTCACCGTGCGCTACGCGATGACGCAGGACGCGACCCAGCTGGCCGGCGGTCTGGTGAGCGGCCGCTTCGGCCAGCTCCACGATTCGGATCCGCTGGTCGGCGTCGACGCCACCGAGATCGACTGCAACGTCACCAACGGTTCGGCGACCGTCACGGCGGCGACGGCGGGCGGCTTCCTCGGGCATTCGACTCACGACATGGTCGAGGACCCGGCGGGCGCCAGCCTGCCCGCGAACACGGCCGTCCTGACCGCGGGGGCGAGCACCGTGGCGCTGTCGCAGTCGTGGACCGGCCCGACGGGACCGGTCCGCCTGCGCTTCCGATCGAATCAGTGGAACTACGCGGTCGCCTTCGCGCTGACCGTGCCGTAGGTCAGGGCACGACGGCGGCGGCGGGCTCGCCGCAGATCGACCCGGCGGCGAGGATGGCGCGGTCGTAGTGCAGCGTCGAATCGGCGCCGATCGAGATGGAACGCGCCAGGATGCTTCCCGAGAGCGGCAGCCCGGCCGACGCCGTGACGGCCGCCGCGGGCGCGTGGACGACCGCGCCGATCCACGGCGCGTTGTCGAAGACGACCGAGCTGGTGCCGGCGATCCAGACGCGGAAGCGCGCGGGCGCGGTGGTCGCGCCGAACGTGCCGCCGTTCCGGGTCGTCAGCCCGCCCCCGATCAGCAGATCCAGCTCCGCGGAGGGATCGAGCTGAACGGAGAAACCGTATCGCACGGTAAAGTCGCCGGCGACGGCCAGCAGCACGCGGCCGTGCACGACCAGCGTCACGCCCGCCATCGCGTCGACCGCCGTCAGGTAGTAGGTCCCGCAGTACAGATTGATGATTCTCGCCGCCGTAGCCGCCGCGAGCTCGGTGGGCACGATCGGGATCGTCGCGTCGGCGTTGTTGGCCGCCGCCGCCGCGATCGCGCTCGCGACGTCGACGAAGCCGGCGCTGCAGTCGCAGGGGGGCGGGACGCTGACCGTCTCGTTCGGGGCGAGCGTGCCGTATTCGACCCCGCCGGTCAGCGCGGCGCCTGCCGGGACGTGCAGCGTTCCCGACACCCGGACGTTGCCGGTCACGTTGCCGTTGATGTAGGCGTCGCCGCCGATGTCGGCGTTGTCGGAGGAGAGCATGGTCATCGGTCCGGCGACGCGCAGCGAGCCCGAGGTCGTCCGGAACTGGCTGGATGCGGTGACCCCGGCGCTGCCCGCCACGTAGATCGCGCCGCCGGCGCGGATCTCGCCGATCGCGTTCAGGTTGCCGTTGATGCCGTAGGCCGCCGCGCTTTCGTCGGTCACGGTGGGGTTTCGCGAATCGAAGGCGTCGCTGCGGATCTGCGCGGAGGCGCTCATGTCGCCGCAGGAACAGAGCACGAAGCGGTGACCGCGGGTCACGAGCGCGGCCGCGCAGGGCGCGCCGGTGGTGGTCGGCAGGACGATGGGCGTGCCGGAGCCGCTGCACGCCGGGGTGCCGCTGGTGCCGGCGCTCCCGCCGGTGCCGGTCGTGCCGCCGGTTCCTGCGCTGCCGCCACCCCGGCCGCCGGTGCTGCTCGTCCCGGCGGTGCCGCTCCCACCGCCGCCGTCGGCGCGCGGCGCGGTCAGGTTGACGTCGTGGTTGCAGCTCGCGGCGGCGACGGCCACCGCGGCCAACCATGAAGCGCGTCCGGTCACCGCGGTTGCGGCACGGCCAGCGCGGCGAGGCGGGCGGTCGCCTCCCCGGCGAAGCGCCCGTTCGGGTAGCGGGACAGATAGCGCTGCAGCGTCGCGCGCGCATCCGCGGGGCGCCCGTGCTCGCTCTCCAGTTGCGCGACCGCGAACAGCGCGCTCTCCGCCTGGGGTGTGGTCGGGAAATCGCGGATGACGATCTGATAGCCATCGATGGCGTCCGCGTAACGCCGCTCGATCAGGAAGGACTCGGCGTAAAGGGCGCGGGCCTCGGAGGCGACGTCGCGACCCAGCCGGAAGAGAGGCTCCACCGCGTGCCGGGCCTCGCCGGCGTTGCCGCGCGCGAGCGCGCGCCGTGCCCGCCCCAGTCGCAGGCGCGCGCCGTCCTCGGGCGACACGGTGGTCGTGGGCGGCGCGGCCACCGCCGTCGCCGCCGGCTCGGTGGGCGGCGCGGGCGCTTCCGGCGGCGGGGCGGGCGGCTCGGCCGGCTGCGCGCTGGCCGTCTCGGGGATCGTCCAGGAGTGCCCGCCTTCGAGATAACCGATCAAGGTGCCGTCGGGCGCCAGCAGCCGGACCGTCCCGCGCTCCGTCATCACGCCCTTCATGTCGACGGTGAAACGCGTTCCGACGACCTGCACGGTGAAGCGCGGCGTGCGGATCTCGAAGTGCTGCCCGGGGCGATGCGGGATATCGACGGTCAGCGCGCCCTCCCGCAGCTCGACGACGCGTCGGTCACCCCGCCAGACCATCTCGGTCGCGGGCGCCAGCGCCGTGGACGCATCGGCCAGCCGCACCTCGCCGCCCCGCGCGGAGCGAACCGCCACGCCGCGGCCGCCGGCGTCGGACGCGGGCGCGACCGGCGCGGGTGCCACTGTCACGTCGCCCCCGACGATCGACAGCTCGGCGGACGGGCGGACACCGATCCAGATCGCGACCGCCGCCGCCGCCGCCACCAGCGCGCCGCCGGCCAGCGGCCAGGCGAATCGGCGCCCGACCGCGGGCGCGTGCGCCCGTGCCGACAGCGCCGCGCGCCGCACGCGCTCGCGTGCCGCGGCCGACAGCGTGGCGGGCTCGGACGCCCGCAGCGCGCGTGTCGTCGCGAGCAGCAGGGCGTGCTCCTCGCCGCAGCGACCGCACGTCGCCAGATGGGCCTCGAGCTCGAGGCGCTCGGCCTCGGTGGCGTGCCCGCCCGCCGAAGCGGTGGACACCTGGCTCGCGCGACTGCAGCTCATCGCCATGACTGTGCTCCCGACGCCTCGATCAGTTGACGCAAATCCGCTTGCCCCCGCGCCATCGCCATCAGCTCGCGGCGTGCGAACCAGATCCGCGACTTGGTCGCCGCCTTGCTGGACTCCGTCAGCGCCGCGACCTCTTCGATCGAATAATCCTCGACCGTGTAAAGCAGGAACGCGACGCGCTTCTTGGGCGACACGCGATCCAGAAGCGCGTGCAGCCGCCGCGCCAGCTGCCGGTTCGCCGCCTGCTGATCGGCGGGCTCGGCGGGATCGTTGGGCTCGTCGGCGTCGGCCACCAGCTCGAGGGGCACGGCGCGGCGCACGCCCGAGCGCAGCTGGTGCAGCGCCGTGTGGACGGCGATGCGCGTGACCCAGGTCTTGAGGCTCGCCTCGCCGCGGTAGCGGCCGAAGCTCTGGAACGCCTGGATGAACGTCGTCTGGACCAGGTCTTCGAGATCCGGCGTCGGCCCGGTCAGCCGCGAGATCACGCGCTCCACATAGTGGACGTGCGTGACGAAGAAGCGCTCGAGGCTGGTCGCATCGCCTGCGCGGCAGCCGGCGACGATCGCCGGATCATCGGCGGCCGTCGCCGCCGGGGGCCTGGCGCCACGAGGGTCTTCCACGGAAGGATCGTACCAGGAGGGGGCGTTTTGGTTGAAACTAGGGGACCGGAAAGGACAGGCCCAGCCCGGCGCCGCCCCGGGCGCCGACGTCCAGAGGCCCGACACCGTTGACGAAATACCGGGTGGTCGGGACCGGCACCTCCATATAGAGGCGCAGCTCGACGGCCAGCGCCCCCGCCACCCGCAGGCGCGCCAGGGCATCGGCGCCGGCGCCGCCTGCCGCCGTGAATGACGTCGACCCCGCGCCGCCGGAGCCGGTCGCGGACGCCCACAGCAGGTGAAGGGCGCCGAAGAGGCCGCCGCCGATCGTGACGCGGTCGCGCCGCCAGACGATCCGGCCGCCCGCGGTGATCGGCCAGTCGAAGACGGAGACCTGATCCGTCTCCGTCGCCTCGGCACCGACCTGAAGCTCGCGGCGCGCCGCCAGCTCGGTGCCGGCGGTGATCTCGAACCGGCGGCCGACGGCCAGCGCGCCGTCGATCGCCAGCGCGTGCCGCGCCGATGCGGCGTCGAAGGGCGTCGACAGGCGGTAGCCGACCGAGGCGAACAGCCGCCACGTCGGCGGCGGAGGCGCGGGCGGCGGCGCGCGCACCGCAAGATCGGGATGCGCGGGCGCGGCGGCAGGCGGGGGCGCGGGCGGCGCGGGCGGCGGCGCGATGACGACCGCCGGCTCGGGCGTCGCGGTCCCGACCAGCACGCTTCGCAGCTTGAGGGCGATCGCGCGGTATTGCTCGGCCTCGTGCGCGCCGGTGCGCTCGACCAGATGCACCTCCAGACGTCCGCCGGCCGCGACGACGGTCAGCACGGCGGTGTCGGCGCCCGGCCGGATCTCGCACCAGAAACCGAGCCGCGCGCCTTGGGCGCGCAGCATGGCGGCCGCGTCGTTCGCGGCGACGGCGTCCGCCGGCACGGGTCGCGTCTCGGCGACGGCGCGAACGGTGAGACCGAGATCGCGCGTGTAGACCGAGACGGCGTCGAGCATCGCGCGCGCGTCGATCGCCGCCGCCTCCGGCGATCGGAACCAGAGGATCGTCTGATCGTCCGCCGGCGCCGTTGTCGGCGCGAGCGGCGACTGCAACGCGAGCAGCGCGTGCAGCGAAAGGGCGAGCGGGAACGCGAGCACGCGCCGATCAGCTTAACTCGGGAAACGCGGCGGCGCGCTCCGTCTCTTCAACCGGCGCGCGCGCGGTCGGCACGGTAGCGCATGCGAACAGCTCTCGCGCGCGCCGGCCACCGTTCCATCTGGCTGCTCACGATCGCATTCGTCGGATCCTGCAGCGGCGGGGCCGCATTGCCTGGCCTGGGATCCGACGGCGGCGCGGGTCGCGGGACCGGCGGCATCGCGGTCGGCGGCGCGGGCGGCGCGCGAAATCCAGGCGGCGGTGGCGCGCCCGGCGGCGGTGGCGCGCCCGGCGGCGGGGCCTGTCAGGGGCCGGCCACGGACTGCACGAGCAACGCGCAGTGCTGCAGCGGTCGCTGCGAGCCGGTCACGGGAATGGCCGGCGTGATTCAGTGCCCGAACGCCTGCTTCGCGGACGGCGTCGCGTGCACGAAGGCGCTCGATTGCTGCTCGCTCGGCTGCTTTGGCGGCCGGTGCGGCGGCGGCCTCTGCAAGATCGAGAGCGACCCCTGCACGCAGAGCTCCGATTGCTGTTCGAACATCTGCCAGTCCGGGCAGTGCCAGGTCGACCTCGCGAACCGCGACTGCCGGCCGACCGGCGAGACCTGCACCTCGGGGTCGGGACGCGGCTGCTGCACGAACGCCTGCGACGAGACGATGGACCCCAAACGCTGCGGTTTCGGCGCGGAGACCTGCCGTGGTGAAGGCGCTGCCTGCTCGGCGGACAACCAGTGCTGCCGCGGGATCTGCGATCCGACCACGCGCCTCTGCAAGACGCCCTGCACGCCGAGCGGCGGCGCGTGCACCGGAAACGCCGATTGCTGTTCGAGCAGCTGCACGTCGGGCACCTGCGGGACACCCCCGACCAGCTGCACGCAGATCAGCGGCGCCTGCACCAGCGATGCTCAGTGCTGCTCGGGTCTCTGCTTCGGCGGCTTCTGCGAGCCCGGCTTCATCGTCGGCTGATGTCGCGTGCCAGCGACCGGCGTCGTTTTCTTCAACCGCCGCCGTGGATGGCGGCACCAAGGACCAACTGACTTTCCTTTGGAGGCGATCCCCATGACCCGGACCCAACGCTCTTTCTTCTGCGCCTGTGTGTTCCTGGCGGCCTTCGCGGCGGCGTGCGGCAGCAGCAGCAACAGCGCGGGCAGCGGAACGGGAGGCGCGGCGGGTGGCGCGACGGCGGGTCATGGCGGGCGCGGCGGCGCGCCGGGCGGCAACAACGGAACGGCAGGCACGACAGGCGTGGCCGGCAACGCCGGAACGCCGGGCACGACTGGCGCCGCTGGCGTCGCGGGCACCGTCGGCGTGGCCG
>DATFXS010000020.1:0-2744 GCA_035315605.1 Polyangia bacterium | reverse complement strand
GGGGAACGCCGCCCGCAGCGCGCCGTAGAGCGCGACCGCCCGCCGCAGATCGCCATCGTGCCGCGCGCGGTTCGCCTCCTCGAACAGCGACGCCGCGGTCTCGGGCGCGGTTGCGACAGCGCCGTCGTGCACGGGCCGCGGAGCGACGTGTCTCCGCACGGGCGGCGCCGGGCGCGCGGGCTCCGGCGCCGGGGGCGCGGGCGGGGGCGCCAGCCGGCTCGCCTCGCGATAGACGCGCGGCCGAACGAAAGATCCGGTCGCGACCGGGGTGCTGCTCGGCGCGCGCGGGGCGACCCAGCTGCGGCCGATCCAGGCCGACGCGACGCCGCCCAGTCCCAGGAACACGACCACCGCGACGGCCACGCGGCGCCAGCCGAAGCCGGCACGCCGCGCGCCCTTTGCCACAGACGCGCTCGCCCGCTCCGCCACCCGCTCGACCAGCGCGCGATCCTCGCGCGACGTCGCGCCGTCTCCGGCGAGCGGATCGCGCAGCAGGGCGGCTGCGACCTCGCCCGCCCGGCAGAGCTCACAGCGCGCGAGGTGCGCGGACAGCGCCTTGCGCTCGAGGTCGGAGAGGGCGCGACCGCGCGCCGCGACCAGCAGATCGTCGGGACAGGGCCGCGCGGTCATGGTCGCAGCTCCAGGATCTCGGCGAGCGCGGCGCTGCCGCCGATACGCGCCCGCAACGCCTGCTTGGCCAGCCGGAGCCGGCTGCGGATGGTCTCCGCGGGCCGCCCGACCGCCGCCGCGATCTCGTCCACCGTGAAGTCGAGGGCGCAGTGCAGGATCAAAACCTCGGCCTGCGGCGGCGGCAGCTCGTCGAGCAGCGTCTCGAGCGCCTCGCGGCGGCGCGCGGCGATCGCCAACTCGGCCGGCGAGAGCCCGCCCTCGACGGCCCAGTCATCGACCTCGGGTTCGTCGACGATCCGCTCGGCCCGGAAGCTGACCCGGCGCCGCCAGGCCAGCGCCGAATACACCGCCACGCGGCACGCGAAATGGAGCACGGTGCACTGCCCCTTGAACGACGCGACGGCGTTCAACAACCCCTCGGACGCGTCCTGCAGAACATCCTCTGCGTCGACCGATCGAGGTCCGATCACCGTCCGGATGACACGCAGCATCGCCGGTCCGACCGCGACGACGAGCCGTCTCATCGCGTCCCGATCCCCCGCGCCGGCCTTGCGGACGAGCAGCAGCAGCTCGGTGTCCCCCGGGGCGGACAGCGCGGGGCGCGGGAATTGGGAGAGAATCTTCAACACAACCACCTGGTGTCCGGACCGGACCTTTCGGGTCAAAAGCTTCGCCGGGGCCCTCCCACGGGTCAGAAAAAGCACGCCCGCGCCTCCGCGCCTACTTTACCAATGTCGCGAAGCCGCTGGCCGGGACGGAGAGCTGCAGGCGCGCGCCCCCGATCGACCAGGTCGTCGTCTTCGCCGACGTAGCCGCGTTGTACATGATGGCGACGATGCTGCCGTCCGGGTTCTTGAACGCCAGCGAATCGACCGTGCTGCCGCTGGTGGCGACCCGCCTGGCGCCCGGCTGAACGTACTGCGAGAAGTGCCGGAAGACGTAGTACGCGGGCGTCGCCGTCAGCGTCTTCGCGCTGCGGTTGACGGTCAAAAGCGCGTTCTGCGGCCAGATGCGCGCCTGCCCGCCGATGCCGATGCCGACGTTGTCCAGCACCATGTTCCAGGTGCTGTACGACGTCACGTTCGCCTTGATCCAGTCGCGGATCAGGCCCCAGGTCTCGACGGCGTAGTTGTAGTCGTTCGGCGCCATCGACATGTTGAACGGCGTCGTCTCGCCGCCCCACGGGTAGTTGCCGCATTTGTGCTCGGTCTGCATGATCGGCAGGTTCTTCGACGTCAGCGACGACACGACCGGCAGCATGTTCCACTGCAGGCCGAAGCCCCCGACGTACTTCGTGGCGGTGGTGTCCGCGTTGACGGTGGTGATGATGGTGCCGTCCTTGCCGCTGTCGTTGTTCGACATCGTGCCGAGGTAGATCTTCGCGGTCACGCCCATCTGCGAGAACGTCGGCCCGAGATACGTGCCGATGAACTTCGTGTACTGCGCCGGGCTCCACAAACACGACGGATACCCGGTCGCGTAGCCAGGCTCGTTCTGATGGTGAACGGCCTCGATCTTGATGCCCTGACCTGCGTAGGCCTGCACCCACTTCACGAGGTAGAGGGCCAGCGCCTGGTAGACTTGCCCGTTGTCCTGCATGCAGCCGCCGTCGAAGTTCGTGTTGCCGGTCAGCGTGCACGCCGTGCCGCTGACGGTGCCGCTGGTCGTCTTCATCCAGGTCGGCGGCGTCCACGGGCTGGCCCAGAGGCGGAGGTTCGGGTTCAGCGCCAGCGCCGCCTTGACGAACGGGATGAGGCGCATCTGATCGCGCGCGATCGAGAAGCTCGCCATGTTGTAGTCGTTGGCGGTCTCGTCGTCCGTGTAACGATCCATCGCGTAATCGCTGGCGCCGATCGGGATCCGGCCGAAGACGAAGTGCGCGCCGTTGGTGGCGTCGAACAGCAGCTTCATCGCGTTGTCGCGATCGCTGGCGGAGAGCTGCTGCAGATCGTCCCAGCCCATCTCGTTGAAGGCGCCGCCGAACCCGTCCCAGGTCTGGTAGGTGGTCGTGTCGGTCACGGTCATGTCGGCGGTGGCGGTGACCGTGGTCGGTGTTCCGGCCTTCCAGAAAGCCCCGGACGCGGATGTATAGAAGAAGGGGCTGGCGGGCGCGG
>DATFXS010000019.1:0-10809 GCA_035315605.1 Polyangia bacterium | reverse complement strand
CGGCGGTTCCGGCCGCGGCGTGGGCCGACGCTGCGGCCGCCGCCGGCCTCGCCGCGCTCGGCGCCGGCGCCGCGGTGCTGGAGATGGCCTACGGCGCCGAGACGCCGCTCGCCGTCGCCGTGCGCGCACGAACCGATCGCTACGCCGACGGCCTCGGCATGCTGGTCCACCAGGCCGCCCACGCGATCGCGCTGGCGCTCGGCAAGACCCCGCCCCTGCCGCCGCTGTTCGAGGCCGTGCGCGGCTGACGCGGATCTAGAATCCGCTCGGCATGGCGCCCGAGCCCGCGAATCCCTACGCGCCGAGCGAGGCGCTCGCGCGCGAGGTGCCGAAGGTCCGCCGGCACGTTCTGGCGCGTCTACTGGCGATTGTCGGCTCTCTGCTTGCCGTCCCGCTCACCGGCACGGGGTTCTACGTCCTCGGGCGCAAGCGACCGTTCATCGCTTGGACGTCGCTGAACCTCATATCGAGGGTGGGTTTGGTAATTGCTTCGCGCGCGGTCTCGCGCTGGCTCTTCATATCGGCGCTCCTTTGCGAATGCGCTTCGTATCTTGCGATCCTCCACGTCGCCTTCTCCCGTCGCGGTGCGTCCGCTCCCGGCCTTCGACGTTCACTCGTGATCGTGGTTCTCATCGTCTTCGCCTCTTACGGCTTCAAACCGCTCGAAATCCTTCTGGCCCGCCGTGCCGGGTTCGAAAACCCGTCCGGCTGGATGATGCCTGGGCTGCTGCGGGGTGATGACGTCGCTCTCGACCGGCGTGCCGAGGTCGATCGCGGCAGCGTTGTCGTCTTTCGATCCCCTCGGGATCAGGGCGTCGCGTCCATCAAGCGGGTCGTGGCAACGGCCGGTGACACGATCGAGGTGCGCGGCGGAGTCGCCTTCGTCGGCGGCGTGCCGCTTGCCATAGCCCCCGACGGTGAGCCCTGCCCCGGGGTCAATCGGACCTGCCGGCTGGTTCGGGAAACCAATGGCGGCCGTTCATACGACATCATCCTGTTGGATGACCGGAACGCGCACGACTTCGGCCCCACGACCGTTCCAAACCGCGCGGTGTTCGTCCTCGGCGACAACCGCGACGGGAGCCTCGATTCGCGGCAGCTCGGCACGATACCCCTCGAAAACATCGTCGGGACGGCGTCCTACATCTCCTGGTCGAGTGACCCGAAAGCCGGCTTTGCCGGAATCCGCTGGTCACGCATCGGTCGCGCGGTTCATTGACCACGCCGGCACACCCCGGTCGCTATTACAATCCGCCGGCGATGGCCGCCGAGCCCCCAAACCCGTACGCCCCCACCGACGCGCTCGCCCACAAGCCCGCCCCGGAGGCGAACGCACAAGCAGCACCCGCCGGTGAGCCGTCGCGCTTCTGGGCCTTCGTCGTCGCGATCTTCGCCCAGCCGATCGCGGGCGCCGGCTTCTATCTTCTGAGGCGGCCGCGGCGATTCGTGGGATGGACGGCGGTCGGCTTGCTGGTAAGGGCGCTGTTGATCGTCGCCGCCCGGGCCGCTCTGGCGAAGCTCTGCGTGATCGCCATCGCCCTGATGCTCCTGACGGGCCTCGCGTCGATCGCGGATACCGCCATCGCAAAACCGCGCGGCGTCGCGTTGAAGCACGGCTGGCTCGTCGGCCTGCTCTTCATCTTCGCGTCAGTGGGAAGCAGCCTCTGCACCCGGATCTGGCTCGTCGAGGCGTTCCAGATCCCGGCCGGGTCGATGATCCCGGCGCTGCTCGTCGGCGATCACATCTTCGTCAAGAAGGGACCCGCCAGGGTCGAGCGGGGCGATGTCATCGTGTTCAAGTTCCCAATGGACCCGAGCACCGACTACGTGAAGCGCGTCGTCGCCATCGGCGGCGACACCATCGAGGTGCGCAACGGCGTGCCGGTGATCAATGGCGTGCCCCTCGAGCACCAGCCGCTCGAGCAGCCGTGCTCGTACCGCGACGACGCGTCGCCGATCCCCGACGAGCCGGCCGAACCGTGCAAGCTCGTCCGCGAGACAAACGCTGGCCGCACGTACACGATCATGCTCCAGCCCGATCGCCCCGCGATCGACCACCCGCGCACGGTCGTTCCACCGAACGGCCTCTTCATGCTCGGCGACAACCGTGACAACAGCTACGACTCGCGCCGCTGGGGCACGGTCGACACCGATCTCGTGAAGGGCAAGGCGACGGTGATCTGGTATTCGCGGGGCGCGAGCAAGACCGGCATCCGGTGGTCGCGCATCGGGCGCGGCGTCGAGTAGCCGCGGCGTCAGGCGCCGAGGGCGTGGCGGGCGAACTCGTCGGCGGTGACGGCGACCGACGATACGGCGACCGCGTCCTTGTGCTCGTTGACGTAGGCCGACAGCTCGGCCGACTCGGCCCGCATCACGACCGCCAGGTCGGGACGCTGCGCGCGCGCCAGCAGCGCGATGTGGAGGTTGGTCGGATCGGCGTCGGTCAGCGCCACCAGCGCCGCCGCCCGCTTGACGCCCGCCAGCTCGAGAATCTCCGCCTTGGTCGCGTCGGCGATGATCACGCGGTGGCCGGCGGCGCGCAGCATGTCGATGTGCGGCCGGTCCTCGTCGCGCTCGATGACGACGATGCGCCGTCCCGACGCCGCCAGCTCGGCGGCGACGCCGATGGCCATGTGACCGCCGCCGGCCAGCACGACATGGCCCTTCCAGCGCACGCGGATGCGCCCGCGCAGCGCGTCCTGGCGCTGGGTCATCACCCAGCTCGTGAAGAACGCGAACAGCACCGCCAGGAACGCCGCGCCGACCAGCATCAGCCCCATGCCGACCAGCTTGGCGCTGTCCGGCGCGCCCCGTAGCGTGATGTCGCCGTAGCCGACCGTCATCACCGTCGTCCAGACGAAGTAGAGCGCGTCGAGCGCGCGCAGCCCAAGCGTCCTGGCGAAGAACACGGTCGCGGACGCGATGACACCGACCAGGGTCAGCGCCGCGCCGATCATCACGCGATCCAGCCGGCGCCGCCCCGGCGTCCGCAGCCGCCGCCGGCGCCGCACGGCCCGCGCCGCCACCTCAGGGTGGACGGCCGCTTCCTTCATCGCCCGCAACGTCTCACGCGCGAGCACCGGCGCCGCGACGCTGGGCATGCTCAGAATGACCGCCCCCTTCAGCGTCGCGTGCACGTAGGCCGCCAGCTCCGGGTCGAACAGCCGGATGACCAGCGGCAGGTCCGGCCGCAGCCGCCGCGTCGTCAGCGCCATGTCGACGTTGGCCGCGTCGTCGTCGGACGCCAGCACCAGCACCGCCGCGCCGGCCAACCCCGCCGCCGTCAGCGTCGCCGGATCGTCGGCCAGCCGCGCGATCGGCGTGCCCCCCGCGCGCAGCTTCTCTTCGATCGCCGCCGCCAGCCTGTTCGTCCCCGAGAGGAGGACCCGCGCGGCGCCAGCGGTCAAACCCACGCCGCCCACGCCCACGCCCGCGTCACCAGTACCAGTGGACGTGCTTCTTGATCCGCTTCTCGTAGACCGCCAGCACGGCCGCCATCGTCTGGTCCGACAGCGCGGGCAGGTCGCCCGCGTCGCAGTTGTCGTCGACCTGGGCCGGCCGCTTGGCTCCGGGGATCACGCACGTCACTGCCTCGTGCATCAGGATCCAGCGCAGCGCGAAGGTCGCCATCTTCGTCTCCTTCGGGACGATCTTGCGCAGCTCTTCCACCGCCTGCAGGCCGACCTCGTACGGAACGCCAGAGAAGGTCTCGCCCTTGTCCCACTGCTCGCCTTCGCGGTTGTAGCTGCGGTGATCGTCGGCGGCGAACTTGCTCGTGCGGGTCATCTTGCCCGCCAGCATCCCCGACGACAGCGGCAGCCGCGCCAGCACGCCGACCTTGCGCCGCCGCGCCTCGGCCAGGAACAGATCCCGCGGGCGCTGGCGGAAGATGTTGTAGACGATCTGCACCGACTGCACGCCGGGATAGTCCAGCGCCTTCAGGCCTTCCTCGACGCGCTCGACGCTGACGCCGTAAAAGCGGATCTTCCCCGCCTTCACCAGATCGTCGAAAACCTCGAACACCTCCGGGTGGTAGAACGCGTCGGTCGGCGGGCAGTGGATCTGGAGAAGATCGATGGTGTCGACCGCCAGGTTCTTCAGGCTGCGATCGACGAACGCGCCGATGTTCTTCTTGGTGTAGCCCTCGACCGTCTGCTTGGGCAGCCGCCGCCCCGCCTTGGTCGTGATGTAGAACGGCTCCTTGCGCTCCTTGCGCAGGCGCGCCAGCAGTCGCTCGCTGCGGCCGTCGCCGTAGACGTCGGCGGTGTCGAAGAAGTTGACCCCGCGATCGAGCGCGCGGTGCAACGCCGCGATCGACTCATCATCCTTGACCGATCCGAACGTCCCACCAATCGCCCACGCGCCGAAGCTGACCGTCGAGATTTTCCAATCCGTGCGTCCGAGCGTTCGAAATTCCATGTTCGCGCGCCAAGCTAGCACGGCGGCTGGGCTAGCTAAAATCGGGGGTTTCAAACCCCTCGAACTACGCAGCCTTGAGGCCCCGTTTTGTAACTTCGTTGCCGAATGATCCTCGATGTACGCACTTTTTTTCGTCACGAGCGAATAACGCGAGACGAAAAACTTCAAAGAGGCGTACAGTGAATTTGCGGGCGTTACTGGGTGGGCGTCGGCTCCCTTCGCAGCACGGAGGAAAGTGAAATGCTCGACTCTCCCAGCAGATGGCGCGGTCGCGCCTGCGCGCTGGCGCTGACGGCGACCGCTGCGGCCGCCGGTTGTACAGGAACGATCGGCGCCCACGGCCAGTCCGGCCAGGCGGGCGGATCGATCTCCGGCACCGCCGGCGTCGGGGGCACCTCGACCGGTGGGGGCGGAACCGCTGACACGGTCGTGGCCGACTGCATGGCCAGCAACGGCGTGCTGAACGCGGGCCTGACGCCGGCCCGGCGGCTGACGCACGACGAGTACAACAACACCGTTCACGACCTGATCGGCGCCACCGGCACGCCCGCCGACGCGCTCGGGCCCGACGAGACGATCGGCCCGTTCAACAGCAACGCCATCGCGCCCGTGGACGACACGCTGGTGCAGCAGCTGCAAGAGACGGCCGCGTCGCTGGCCCTCGACGCCAAGTCGCGCATGGCTCAGATATCGCCGTGCGACCTCACCAGCGACACCGGCACCAGCACCACCTGCGCGACGCGCTTCGTGACCGAGTTCGGCCAGCGCGCCTACCGCCGCCCGCTCGACGCGACCGAGATCCAGACCTACCTCTCGCTCTACACGCTGGGCAAGACGGGCCTCGACGCCGCCAACGGCTTCCGCCTGGTCGTCGAGGCGATGCTGCAGTCGCCGTTCTTTCTTTATCACTACGACGTCGGCGCGACCGGCACGCCGCAGGCGGGCACGGTCGCGATCACGCCCTACGAGCTGGCGTCGCGCCTGTCGTACTTCCTCTGGAACACGATGCCGGACGACACGCTGTTCGCGCGCGCCGCGGACGGAACGCTGGTGACCGATTCGGTGTTGCAGAGCGAGGTGCAGCGCATGCTGACCAGCGACAAGGCCGCCACGACCATCGCGCTCTTCCACCGGCAGTGGCTCGGCGTCAGCGATCTGCTGGACCAGACCAAGAGCACGACGGCCTACCCCAGCTACAACGCCCAGCTCGGAACCGCGATGCTGGCAGAGCTGGACATGTTCTCCGATTACGTCGTCCGCCAGGGCGACGGGCTGCTCAGCACGCTGCTGACGTCGAACGTCGCGTTCCCGCAGGGCGGGCTGTTCAACCTGTACGGCGTGCCGCAGCCGGCCGGGTTCACCGTCGGGATGCCCGTCACCCTCGACGCCACCCAACGCGCCGGCCTCCTGACGCAGGCGGCGTTCCTGACCCGCTGGGCGCACCCGGATCAGACGTCGCCCGTTCACCGAGGCAAGCTGGTGCGCCTGAACGTGATGTGCGGCTACGTCCCGCCGCCGCCCGTGAACGTGAACACCACCCCGCCGCCGGCGACGGCCGCCACGTCGACGCGCGCGCGCTTCGCGCAGCACGACAGCGACCCGAACTGCGCGACCTGCCACTTGCTGATGGATCCCATCGGCCTCGGGTTCGAGAACTTCGACGGCATCGGCGCGTTCCGGACCATGGATGGCAACGTGCCCGTCGATGCGACCGGCAACATCGTGATGGCCGGCCCGGGCCTGGATGGAACGTTCAACGGCGCGGTCGAGCTGGCGAACCGGCTGGCCGGGTCGGACATCGTGTCGAACTGCATGGTGAGCCAGTGGTTCCGGTACTCGATGGGCCGCATGGAAACGACCAACGATGCCTGTTCGATCCAGGGAATCCGGGAGGCGTTCGCCGCGTCGGGCGGCAACATCCGCGAGCTGCTGAAGCGCGTCGCGCTCAGCCCCGCGTTCCGCAACGTCCGCCTGATCGGGAGCTAAATCATCATGGCACGCAGACTGCGATTCGACCTGACCCGCCGGCAGATCCTGCAGGGCCTCGGCCTGGGCGCGGCCGCCGGCCCGCTGATCCCGCTGCTCAACGCCAGCGCGCAGGCGGCGCCGCGGCCCAAGCGGCTGATTTTGATCTTCACGCCCGACGGCGCGCCCGCGAAGGACTTCAGCACGACCGTCGACACGGAGCCGAGCGGGACCGAAACCAACTTCACGTTCTCGCAGATTCACGCGCCGCTGGAGCCGTTCAAGGCGAAGGTGGTCGTCCCGTGGGGCCTGACGATGACGGCCGCTGGCGCGGGTGAACAGCACGCGTACGGCATGGCGGGCCTGTGGAGCGGCACCACCCTGCCCCCGCCGAACAGCGGCGCCAGCTTCGACGGCGGCAACGGCCACCTGACCGGCTGGGGCAACGCCGCGACGATCGATCAGATCGTGGCGCAGGCCTACGGAGCGGGCATGCCGTATTCGAAGTCGCCGACCGACGCGGCCCAGGAGACGCTCTACCGATCGATCGCCCTCGGCGTCCAGACCGGCAGCCCGACGTCCGTGAACCGGATGTCTTACACGGGACCGAACGCGCCGATCACGTCCGAGGACAACCCGGTGACGGCGTTCAACCGTTACTTCATGGGCGTGACGCCGACGGGGATGCAGCCGCCGACCGAAGACCCGGCGGTGACGAGGGCGCGCAACGAGCAGCACGCGCTGGTCGATCTCCTGAAGGGCGATCTGGCGCGCATCCGCACGCGCGTCGGCAGCGCCGACTACCAGAAGATCGACGCGCACCTGCAGGGCGTGCTGGCGATCGAACGGCGGATCTCGCCGGCGCCGACGACATCCACGCCCACCACCGGCGCCTGCACGATCCCGGCGTCGCCCGCCACGCTGACCGCCAACAACGCCAACTACCCGATGGAGATCACGCAGATGATGGACATCACGGCGCACCTGCTGGCGTGCGACGTGACGCGCGTGCTGACCCTGCAGCTGAGCCACGGGTTCAGCAGCATCACGCACACCTGGCTGGGGCACACCAGCCCCCACCACACGATGTCTCACGACGGCACCGACGAGCGCACCCCGCTCTCGCAGATCGACAACTGGTACGCACAGCAGGTGGCGTATCTGCTGGGACAGCTCGACGCCGTCAACGAGGGGACCGGAACCCTGCTCGACAACACGCTGATCGTGTGGGGCCGCGAGCTCGGCAACACGTCCCACAACATGTCCCACGTCCCCTTCATCATGGCGGGCGGGGCGGGCGGCGCCCTGAAGACCGGCCGCTTCCTCAACTTCGACGGTCAGGATCACGCCAAGCTGCTGGTCTCGATCGCGCAGCTGATGGGCATGTCGACCTTCAAGTCTATCGGCGACATCAAACCCAACTCGGGCCCCCTGGCCCTCTAGCCACTAGACGAGCTGCGCGAGCGCGGCTTCGACCTGGCCGAGGTAGCCGGCGCCGAACAGGTTGACGTGCACCATCAGCGGGTAGAGCTGGTACAGCGCCACGCGCTCGCGATAGCCGTCGGCCAGCGGGAACGCCTCTTTGTAGGCGTCGAACACGCGCGGGCCGAAACCGCCGAACAGCTTCATCATCGCCAGATCGATCTCGCGATGGCCGCCGTAGGCGGCCGGATCGATCAGGCACGGCTCACCCAGATCGTCGGTGATCAGGTTGCCGCCCCACAGATCGCCGTGCAGCCGGGCGGGCGGTTCGGCCGGCCCGCACAGCGTCTCCAGCTGCTGGAACAGGCGCTCGAAGTCGCGCCGCAGACGCGGCGGCGCCAGGCCCGCGTCGGCGGCCGCGCGCAGCTGCGGGCCGAGACGCCGGACCCGATAGAACTCCGGCCACGCGACGGCGTAGGTGTTTTTTTGTGGCAACCGACCGATGTAGTTGTCGTGGTCGAGACCAAACGCCGGCCCGCCGTGCCGGTGCAGCGCCGCCAGCCCGCGCCCCAGCCGCTCGTCGAAGTTCTGCGCGCGCCGCCCTGGTCGGATCAGCTCCAGCGCCAGGAACGGCGTCAGGTCGTTCGCGCCCGACGCGGCCAGCACGCCGGGCAGGCGCAGCGCCTTCGCTTCGCCTAGCCACGCCAGCCCCTTCGCCTCGGCCACGAACATGTCGTTCGGCGCGCTGACGTTGCACTTCACGAACACCTCGCGCCGGTCCTCCAGACTCACCTCGAACGCCTGGTTGATGTCGCCGCCCGTCAGCGGCCGCGCGCCGACGACCCGCGAACCCAGCGCGGCGGCGAGCGAGCTCTCCAGGCGCGCTTCCACGTGCCTCTAGACCTCGTGCGCGCGCCGTAGGTGCTCGAGCAGGCCACGACAGGCGCGCTCGCAGATGTCGAACACCTCGTCGAACCCGCGCGGCCCGCCGTAATAGGGGTCGGGCACGTCGGCGTCGGGGGGCGCGCTGGCGTCGAACGATCGCAGCAGGCGCACCTTGGCGCGGTCGGCCGGCCCCGGCGCCATCCGCAGCAGTTCGTCGCGGTTCGAGCCGTCCATCGCGATGACGTGATCGTAGCGCGCGAAGTCGGCGGCCGTGAACTGGCGCGCCGTCCCCGACAGCGGGATGCCACGCGCGGCGCCCACGGCGCGGGCGCGGCGGTCGGGCGGATCGCCGACGTGCCAGTCGCCCGTCCCGGCGCTGTCGATCTCGATCCGCTGGCCCAGGCCCTCCTCCTTCACCAGATGGCGCATCACCGCCTCGGCGGTCGGCGAGCGGCAGATGTTGCCCAGGCAGACGAAACAGATGCGGACCACGGCTGGGTCGTACCTACCACGCGGGCGCCCCTCACCCTAACCCTCTCCCCGCTTCGCGGGGCGAGGGGACCGGAATCAGGTGGACGTGCCGCCCGAGCCGCCGGGGACGTCGGGGTTGGGCGTCGCGTCGCGCGCGTCGCCGTTCTCCGAGCCGCTCGCGTGGGCGCCCTCGTCCGCGGGCGCATGCGATTCGCGCGCGCCGTTGCGCTCCGCCTCGGCGTCGGCGGCCAGTGACTCCGGGTCGATCGCGCTCGCCTCTTCCTCGGCCAGCATCGCCTCGACCTCGGCCGGCGGCCCGATGTGGCGCCGCCTGCGCCGCCGCCGCTTTCCCTCGCGCGGACCGTCCTTGTCGTCGCGCCCGGCGCCCGCGACCTCCGACTTCTCGATCGGCGTCTTGTCGTGGGGCGAGCGGATCTCGAAGTCCTCGACGTGGAATGAACCACGCGCCTTGATGACGATCCGCTTCTGCAGCCGCTTCTCCATCTCCTCGAGAAACGCCCGGTCGGTCGACTGCAGCACCTGCGCCACGTCGGGGTGAACCTCGACCATCACCGTGTCACCCTCGACCAGGTCGCCCTGCCGGCGCAGCTCGCGCAGAAGCTCGTACGTCACCGTGCGCCGCGACTTCGTGTAGCCCTTCCCCTCGCAGGCCGTGCACGGCTCGGTCAGGGTGTGGAGCAGCGATTCGCGCGTCCGCTTGCGCGTCATCTCGATGAGGCCCAGCTCCGAGATGCGCGTCACCGCCGCCTTCGACCGGTCCCGGCGCAGGTGCTCGTTGAACGCGCGCGTCACCTTGTCCCGGTTGTGGGGCCGGTCCATGTCGATGAAGTCGACGACGATCATCCCGCCGATGGAACGGATGCGCAGCTGCTCGGCGACCTCCTGGGCTGCCTCCAGGTTGGTCTTCGTGATGGTGTCTTCCAGGCTCTTCTTGCCCACGAACCGCCCGGTGTTCACGTCGACCGCCGTCAGCGCCTCCATCTCGTCGACGATCAGGTAGCCGCCCGACTTCAGCCAGACCTTGCGCTCCAGCGCCCGGTCGATCTCGATCTCGATGCCGAAGCCGTCGAAGATCGGATCGTTGCCGTCGTACATCTCGATGTGCCCCGCGAAGTCGGGCATGAACGCGGCGATGAACTTCTTGACCCGCTCGTACTCCGACCGCGAATCGATGATCAGCTTCTCGACGTCGGCGGTGAACAGGTCGCGCACCGTCCGCAGCAGAAGGTCGAGGTCGTTGTAGATCAGCGACGGGCAGCGCCCGGTGGCGGCGCGCTGAACGACGTTGTTCCAGAGCTTGATCAGGAACTCCATGTCGCTCTTGAGCTCGCGCTCCGACACGTTCTCCGCGACCGTCCGGACGATGAAGCCCGAACCGGCCGGCCGCATCGACTCGACGATGTCGCGCAGCCGGCGCCGCTCCTTGTCGGACGCGATGCGCCGCGAGATGCCGATGTGATCGACCGTTGGCATGAACACCAGGTGGCGCCCGGGCAGCGAGATGTACCGCGTCGTGCGCGCGCCCTTGGTGCTGATCGGCTCCTTCGTCACCTGGACGATGACTTCCTGACCCTCTTTCAGCAGGTCCTCGATGCGGGCGCCGCTGCCGACACGCGCCGCGTCGGC
>DATFXS010000018.1:0-4470 GCA_035315605.1 Polyangia bacterium | reverse complement strand
CGCCGGCAGCGGTACCGGCACCGGGGGCAGCGGTGCCAGCGGTGCCAGCGGTGGATCGACGGCGGGCGCGCGCGGCGGCGCGGGCGGCGCGGCGGGCCGCGGCGGCTCTACGGCGGGCAGCGGTGGATCGACCGGGACGGCGGGCGCTGCCGGCGCTGGTCGCGGTGGCGCGGGTGGCGCGGCGGGCACCGCCGGGACGGGCGTCGCCGGCGCGGGCGGCATCCCGACGCCGGCAGCGGTCATGTTCACGCCCAACATCCGTCTCAACGACGACACCGGCAGCGGCCGCCAGACCGAGGTGGCGCTGGCGACCGGCCCGAACGGCCTGGCGATCGCCGGCTGGATGGACGAGCGATCGACGCGCGTCTGCGCCTACTCGTTCTCGACCGACGGCGGCGTCACCTGGAGCAAGAACGTCTCGATCCCGAACCTGAGCCCCGGGATGTTCGTCGGCGATCCGTCCGTCGCGATCGACGGCGGCGGCACGATGTACGCCGTCTGTCAGCAATATCTGACCGTCAGCGGGTCGACCACGACCGGGAACATCCGGATGATGACGTCGACCGACAAGGGCGCCACCTGGTCCGCCATCCAGACGATCCAGAGCGCGCCCGACAAGCCGTGGGCCGGCGGCGGCACCACCGACGGCGTCGTGTTCGTGTCGTGGCTCGGCAACCCGGGCGGCATCAAGCGGTCGACCGATCACGGCATGACGTGGGGACCGGTCCAGTCGCTGGGCAACATCATTCACGGCACCGGCATCACGACGTCGACGACCGGCCTCGTGCACGTGCCGTACAACCTCGATTCGAACCGCAACCAGCTTCGCTACCTGCGCAGCAAGGACAACGGCGGCACCTGGGACACGCCGCGCGATCTGATCCCGGACATGGGGACGTTCTGTTTCAGCTGCAACCCGCGCCAGCACCCGATCGTCGGCTCGGCCGCCGATCCGACCGGCCGCACCGTTGCGATCACCTGGGCCAGCCAGATGCCGGCCGGTCAGGGCGACGACGACGTCTGGCTGCTGTATTCGAAGGACGGCGGCGACACCTGGACCCAGCCGATCCGCGTGAACGACAACACGACCGCGTCCCGTCAGTTCGAATCGTGGGTCGCGGTCGACAATTACGGGCGCGTCCACGTCGCCTGGACGGACTATCGCGACGGCGGCAACAACGAGACCTGGTACGCGCGCTCGGCCGATCCGACGAAGGGCTTCGAGAAGAACATCCAGGTGACCGACGGGCACGGCAGCGGCACCACCGACTTCCTCGGCGACTACAAGGGGATCGCCGTGTCGGGGCCCGACGTGCTGGTCGTCTGGCAGGACACCCGACGCGATGCGGGCGACATCATGTTCTCGCGGGCGCCCGGCGCGGCCGGGCCGTAGCGGGTTACTCTCGGGACGTGCAGGCGGGACGGCTCGCTCTCTGTCTCGGTCTATCGGTGCTGGCCGCGACCGCGCGCGCGGGCGACGGGGGCCGCCTGCCCGAAGATCCGTCGGCGGGCGCGAAGTCGACGGAGCAGTGGCGCGACTTCATGGCCTCCGAGGAACACGAGCGTCGGCTCGGCTACGACAAGCGGCACCTGAAAGAGCACCGCGCGGTGCTGAAGTTCCTGGTCACGACGCGCGCCCGTTACGATCGCGCGAAGAGCAAGACTGCCGTGCTGGCGATCCAGAAGCGCCTGCCGCCCGCCGTCGATGAGACCCGGCGCCGCATCACGAAGATCGATCACTGGGGCAACAACTCGAACCTGCTCGGCGACTACGACGCGATGCTGAAGGCGCTTTCGGACATCTACCCGGCCGCGCGCACCGCGTTTCTCGACGGCGACCGCGCGCCGCTCGACGCGCAGACGGCGGAATTCGATCGGCGCGTCAGCCACATCAAGGACTGGCTGGCCGAAGCCGCCGAAGCGAAGGACGAATAGCCCTCAGGCCGCGGGCGTCTCGCGCAGGCCGCGCCAGGCGACGATCAGCGCCAGCGCGTCGATCGCCGCCATCGTCGCGAACAGCACCGTGAACGATCCGTAGGCGACCACGACGCCGCCCAGCAACGCCGCCGCGCCCGTGGTCAGGTGCGTGCCGCCCGCCCAGATCGACCAGTGCTTGGCCGACGAGTGCTCGATGTCGTCGGTGAACAGCGCGTCCCAGGTCGGCTCGATCAGGCCGGTGGCCAGGCCGGCCACGACCTGGGCGCCGAACAGCTCCCACTTGTTGCGAACGAAGATGTACGAGATGTCGCACGCCGACGAGGCCACGAACCCCAGCAGCATGAACCGCTTGATGTTGTGCTGAAACCACGTGCGCGTGCCGATCAGAGCGACCGCGCTGCCGGTGGCCATCGAGAAGACCGCGAACGCGATGCCCGCGTCGAGGATGCTGCCGCCGACGTTCTCGGCGAAGGCGGCGTACATCGGCACCAGCATCGCCTCGGCGAACGTCACCATGAAGCTGATCTTCAGCAGCAGGCGCGCCCGGGGGGTCAGGGGCGAGAACATGGCAGGCGCAAGCTATCACCGACCCGACAAAGAGGCGTAACATCGATACGGCGGAGGTCTGCCATGCCCCGATCGGCTCTGCTCATGCTCTCGGCCGCCGTCGCGGCCGCGCCCGCCGCGTGCGGATCGAGCGGACCTGGCGGCACCGGCACGGGCGGCAGCTCGGCCGGAGGCGCGAGCGTCGCGGGCGCCGCAGGCACGGCCGGCACGTCCGGCAGCGCGGGCACCACCGGAACCGCCGGCGCGACCGGAGCCGCGGGCACCACCGGCGCGGGCGGCCTCGCCCCGCTTCCGGAGGGCAACAGCGGCATCGCGAGCCGCCACCCCGGCGACGTCGGCATCGGCAGCGATTCCGACGTCATCTTCGCCGACGACTTCGAGAGCTACACCTTGGGCGCCGATCTGAGCCAGCGCTGGGACGCCGTCTATCAGAATCAGTACGTCGACATCACCACTGACGCCGCCAACGTCTATCGCGGCGCGAAGGCGCTGCAGTTCACGCTGCCGCAGCAGACAGCCGAGCTGTCCGACGGGACCGACAAGCTGGTCAGCCCCGAGCTGGATGTGCTGTTCCTCCGTTACTACTCGAAGTTCATGCCGCCCTACGACGTCGTCGGCTCCAGCCACAACGGTTCGAGCATCTCGGCGCACTACTTCATCGGCAATCAGGCGACGCCGGGCGTGCCCGCCGACGGCACGAACAAGTTCCTCGCCAACCTGGAGAACTGGCGCGGCGACACCCCGACGCCCTCGCCCGGCGATCTCAACATTTACCTCTACCACCCGGAACAGCGCAGCCAGTACGGCGACCACTTCTTCCCGAACGGCGACGTGTCGCCCAACACCAGCATCAAGTTCGACTACGGCCCCGGCTTCGTCAGCCGGCCGAACATCATCCCCGAGCTCGATCGCTGGTACTGCTACGAGTACATGGTCAAGGCGAACACGCCCGGCCAGCGCGACGGCCGCATCGCCATCTGGCTGGACGGCGCGCTGGTGGCGGACTTCCCGGGGCTGCGCCTGCGCGACGTGCCGACGCTGACGATCGACCGCTTCGGGCTGTCGTTCCACATCGGATCGAATCCGAACGGGCAGGCGCGCAAGTGGTACGACAACGTCGTCGCCGCCAAGTCGTACATCGGGCCTGTTTCAGCGGGGCCCTGAACCTTCATCGAAAAAGTTAGGAAAAAAATCGGCGCGCCGTGGCGCTTTCGTGACGCGCGATCCGAGTGACACCGCCCGGGCCCGGACTATACTGCGGGCGCCAAAAATGCTCGATCTGCGCGGGGAAGCGGGTGCTGTCGAGGCGGTCGGCAGGTACCGGATCGTGCTGCCGCTTGGACAGGGCGGGACAGCCGACGTCTACCTGGCGGTCGTGGACGGGCCGAGCGGCTTCACCAAGCTGGTCGTCGTCAAGGTGCTACGCAAGAACCTCGCCAGCGACAACGAATTCCGGCTGATGTTCCTGAGCGAGGCGCGGCTGGCGGCCCGGCTGCACCACCAGAACGTGGTCCAGACGAACGAGGTGACGGAGGTCGACGGCGCGCCGGTGCTGGTGATGGAGTACCTGGACGGCCAGCCGCTGTCGCAGGTGATCGTGCGCGGCAAGCAGGGCGCCTTCACCCTGGCCATGCAGCTTCGCGTGCTGGCCGACGCGCTGGCGGGGCTGCACGCGGCGCACGAGCTGGCTGACTTCGACGGCACACCGCTGGGCGTCGTGCACCGCGACGTCTCGCCCCACAACCTGTTCGTGACGCTGGAGGGGCACGCGAAGGTGCTCGACTTCGGCATCGCCAAGCTCGAGCGGTCGCTGGTCGAGACCGAGGTCGGCATGGTCAAGGGCAAGCTGCGCTACATGGCGCCCGAGCAGGTGGCCGGCGAAAAACTGGACCGCCGCGCCGACATCTATGCGGCGGGCGTCATCCTGTGGGAGACGCTGACCGGCGAGCGGATGTGGAAGACGTC
>DATFXS010000017.1:0-10038 GCA_035315605.1 Polyangia bacterium | reverse complement strand
GACGCCGCTTATTGGAATCGGGGCTATGCGACGGAAGGGGCAAGGGCGGCTCTGGCGTTTGGTTTCCGCTGGCTACAAGCGGCGGAGATCGTCTCGTTCACGGTCCCGCTTAACGTCCGCTCCCGGCGGGTGATGGAGAAGCTGGGCATGCGCCGGTCGCCCGCCGACGACTTCCTGCATCCCTTGATCGCCGAGGGCCATCCGCTGCGGCCGCACGTCCTCTACCGCCTGGCCCGCACGGATTTCCAGCCCGACGTTTGAGCGGTGCTAAACTCTTTCGTTTCCGCGCAACCGATGGCGGGGGCGACCGAAGAAAGGGCATGGGGAAGGTCATGCAGCGAATCAAACTGGTCAACAGCGTCGATGAAGAGCTGGCCCTTCGCGGAACACTCACCGCCGATCAGGTCCGATCGATAGAGATCGACGCGCTGGTGGATACCGGCGCGACGATGCTCGCGCTCCCGGCAGATGTCGTGGAGCGCCTGGGCCTGCGCATCGCGGGCCACCGCAACGTCCGTTACGCCGACGGTCGCCTGGCGACCATTCCTTGGGTCGGCGACGTCAAGATCACGATTCTGGGCCGCGAGACGATCGTGAGCGCGCTCGTCGAGGCTGCTGGGACGACGCCGCTTATCGGCCAGGTCCCACTCGAGGAGCTGGACCTCCTCGTCGATCCGAAGTCGCGCGAGCTGCGGGTCAACCCCGCGTCGCCCGACATGCCGCTGCTGGACCTGCTCGGCGCGGTCTAGGCGCGCGGCGCGCCGCCGTCAGAAGCGGTGGCGGCTCTCGAGATCCGTGAGCGCGTCGCGGCAGCGGCTGTCGTTGGGCAGCTGACTGACGCAGTCCTGAAGCACCTGGCGGGCCGACTGCCAGTCGCCGTTGTTCTGGTGGTCGATCGACCAGTTGGCGAACATGATGCTGGCGTTGTCGGCGCACGCGTTGCTGGACCGGCAGACGTCGCCGTACTTGCCCAGCGTCGTCACCGCGGTCGGATAGTCCTTGCGGACGATCAACTCGCCCAGGCGATTGACCAGCACGCCGACGTAGTTGTCCTTCAGCTTCGGGGCGTCGGGCCAGGCGTTGTCCAGTTTCTGCAGGCCGGCGGCCATGATCGCGATCGCCTCGTCCTGCCGTCCCACGACCATCAGGGCGTTCGCGTGGTACCAGTTCGCCCACGACACCAGCTGCAGCGTCTCGCCGTCCGTGCTCTTGGCGCCGATGTCGTCGACGGCGGGGCGGACGGTGTCGAACATCTTCGCGATGGTGCGCCACGCCTTCAGCTCGAACAGATCGTGCGCCTCGTTGTCGTAGACCTGGACGCGGCCCTTCCGCAGCTCGGGGCGGTCGGGATCGATGACGCCCGCCAGCTCGTGGCGCCACAGGCGGACCGCGTCGTCGTCGCCCTGATAGCTGTTGATCATCGCCTCGGCCACCAGCTGATGCGGCTCGAGCATGACGCGGTGCCGGTACTCGTCCAGCGTCACGGGGCGCAGGCCCCGCTGCCCCGACCAGGTGGCGGCCCCCTCCCGGTAGAAGCGCTCGTCGTGGATCCAGTCGAATCCGGTCGACGACGTCGTCTCGATCTCGAACACTTTTCCGCCTGGCTCGCCCATCTCGATGAACACGTGGGTGGGGACCAGCGCGGCGCGGACCGGCAGACCGAAGCCGCGCGCGAGGACCGCGAACAGCAGCGCGGAGCTGAGGCAGTTGTAGTGTCCGCCCTCGAAGATCCCGGTGATGCGCGGCTGGTAGAAGTCGTAGCCGCCCAGCTCGGTGCCGCCGCCCGCGAAGAACGCGCGGTGCATGGCCCGGTGCAGCTCGTAGCCGCGGTGCCACGCGTCGGGCGCGGCGTCGATCGTCGGCTTCACCTCGCTCAGAAACTGGTCGATGCGGCGGCGGTAACGGTCGTAGCTCGCGGCGTCGTGGTGATCGCCGGACGCGAGGATGGCGAGCGCGAGCAACGCGTGCGCGTCGCCCTGCCGGGCCGAATCCAGGCCGCGCAGCGCCGCCACCTCCGGCTCCGCCAGCGGCGACCAGACGTGCAGCTCGTCGTTTCCCTTGCCGGGCCGCACGACCGCGGGGACGTCGGCGGTGTCGCGGCTGGTGGGCGGCTTCCAGGCGTCATGCGTCGCACAGCCCGCGAACCACCCCACCGCCGCCAGCGCCGCCAGTCGCTTCATGCGACCGGACTTTACCGCAACAGACGCGAACGATTAATAGAACGAGATGTCGTCGACCCAGAAGTCGAACGTCGAGCTCGGATTGAAGTTGAACTCGATGGTGTAGATGCTGCTCGAATCGAGGCTCGGCCGTGGCAGGCCGAAGTGCCGCTGCGTCAGCCCACCGAACGGGATCCGGTACTGCTTCCAGTCGGTGCCGAGCTGGGTCAGGTCGACGCCGAACGTGTCGTAGCAGGCGACGTCCATCGCCCCGCCGTCGACGCAGTAGCCGCCCTCCGGGCGCGAGTACTTGTCGCTGATGGCGAAGCGGACCTGGTTCGTCGACGTGTCGCCGATGCGCGCCCAGAACGTCACGCCGGTCCGGAAGCTGTTGTCGTTGGGCAGCAGGCCCTGCCCGCCGTCGGCTTCCGTTCCCCAGCCCATCGACACGCTCAGCACCGCCCACATCATGTAGCCGTGGCCGGTGACGCGCTCGGCGTACATGCTGCCGCAGCGGCCGCCCGGGATCAGCTCGGCGTCGGCGTTGCCGTCGGGCTGGATGGCCGCCCCCGGCGACGTCTGGTCGCCGCCCGCCCACCAGGCGCCGTTCCGGCCACCATTCATCAATGTCGGGTAGTTGGGCGCCTCCATGTCGTCGATCATCGCCGTCGGATCGATCGGCTGGCTGGTGTCGCCGCAATTCATCATCGCCGCGTCAGCCACCATTCCGCCGCTTCCGCCCCTTCCAGTTCCGCCGCTTCCGCTTCCGCCACCGCCGCCCCCGTCGGGCCGCTGGTTCGAGTCGGAGCTGCAGCCCCCGGGGGCAGCCCATAGCAGCAGCGCGCAGATCGCAGTCAGGCCGTTCGAGCGTCGCATCTGTCTCCCTTCGATTCCTTTCACAGCAGTCCGGTCAGCGGTCCCGTGCACCAGTCGGTCTTGCCGAAGGTCGTGTCGGGAACGCCCATGGCATTGAGGATCGAGACCAGCATGTTGTTGTGCGGCAGCCCCTGGCCGTCGTAGGCGAGGTAGCGCCCCGTTCGCAGCGCCCCGCCCGCGCTGCCGGCCAGCACGTAGGGCGCGCCGATGCGGCCGTGGGTGTTGCCCTTCGCCAGCTCGTTGCTCCACAGGATCAGCGTCCCGTCGAACAGCGTGCCGCCCGCGCCGTCGGGCGTCGCCTTCAGGCGGGCGATCAGGCTCGCCAGCTGCTGCGCGTACCAGTTGTTGATCCGGGTCAGCTTGTCGACGGCGTCCGCGTCGCTGTCGGGGCGATGCGACAGATCGTGATGCCCCTCGGTGATGTTCAGCCAGGAGAAGCGCGTCTGCGACACCGAGCGCGACCACTGCAGCGACGCGACGCGCGTGATGTCGCAGGCCAGCGCCATCACCAGGAGGTCCATCTGCAGCGATCCGACCGTCGGGTACGAATCGTTCGCGGTCGCGGCGACCGACATGATCGTCGGGTCGTGGCAGGACGGGTTGCTGACGACCAGGTCGGTGGTCAAGCGCTGCTCGATCTCCTGCACCGCGGTCAGGTGGGCGTCGAGGCGCGCGCGATCCGCGGCGCCCAGTCGCGCCGAGGTCCGCGTGAACTGCGCGCCGACGCCGTCGAGGATCGACTGCCGCCGCTTGCGCAGCCGCGCCAGCACCGCCGGATCGGTGTGCAGGTCGGCGAACACGCGGCTGTAGACGCTGGCCGGATCGTCGTCGGGCGGCAGCGGCTGGTTGGCGGCGCGGTAGATCATCCGGCCCCAGTTGTCGGCCGCGCCGACCTGCACGCCCAGCTCCAGCGATCGCAGCTTCGTCGGCGCCGCCAGCGCCTGCGCGATCCGCTGATCGACGGACGGGCCCATCGGCCAGCCCGCCGGCGCCGCGCCCACGCCCGCGAACGGCCCGGCGTTCAGGAGCTGGCCGGTCAGCATCCCGCCCATGCCGGTCTGGTGCCCGTCGCCGCCGCCGCCCATCTGGGTCAGGCCGCCGATCACGACCAGGTCGGCCTGGTGGGGTGCCAGCGGCGCGAGGATCGGCGACAGCGTGAAGTCGGTCTCGCTGGCGCCCGGCGTCGGCGTCCACGCCGTCGGGATGGTGCCGTCCGCCGAGAACATCACGATGAACCGCTTGATCGGTCCGGTCGCGGCCTGGGCGCGCCGCGGGGTCATCGCCTCCAGCCAGGGCAAGGCGATGACGGCACCGCCGGCGCCGCGCAAGATCGCGCGCCGCGAGAGCGGACGACTGGCCCAGCGGATCATGGCGAGCCTCCCGTCGGAAGGTTGCGGAACGCGGCCATCCGGACCGTGGCGCGCACCATCTTGCGGTAGTCGCCGTTCGGGCCCTTGAGCGCGCCCGCCAGCTTGTCGATGGTGCACAGGTCGCCGGCCGTCTGCTCCGAGCGCCCGAACGCGTAGCGGAACCACTGCCGCGCCGTGCAGGACGCCACCTCGTCGCTGGCGGCCAGGCGCGTGGCCAGGCTGGGGACGCCGTCGAGCGCGCCGTCGACGTCCGTCCCGGTCAGCATCCCCGTCGCGTCGACCGGCTGGCCGCCGTCGATGTCGCGCCAGCGGCCCGCGGCGTCGTAGTGCTCGAACGCGAAGCCGATCGGATCCATCTGCTGGTGGCAGACCGCGCAGTTGTCGTCCACGATGTGCATCATGTAGCGCTGGCGCGTGGACAGCCGCGGATCGACCGTCGGCGGCATCACGACGATGTCGGGCGGCGGCGGCTGGGGCGGCGTGCAGAACAGCTGGGCGCGCACGAACTTGCCGCGCAGCACGGGCGAGGTCTGATCGGCCTTGGCGTGCGTGGCCAAGAACGATCCCTGCGTCAGCATCCCGGCCGCCCGCGTCGGATCGAGGTCGATGCGCTGATATCCGGCGCCGCTCGGGGCAGGGAGGCCGTAGAACGACGCCAGATCCGCGTCGGCGAACGTGACTGGCGCGGTCAGCAGCGTCTCGAGGGTGGGCGATCCCTGCCAGGCGTCGGTCAGGAACAGCTGCGTCTCCTGCGCCAGCGCGCCGGGCGTCGCATCGGTCCACGTCCGGTAGAGGCTGCGGTCCTTGTCCAGCGTCGCGAGGCCGCCCAGCTCCCACCACTGTGTCGCGACGTGGACGAACAGATCGACCGCGCGCGGGTCGGCGAGCAAGCGGTCGGTCTCGGCGAGGAGGCCCTGCTCGGTGCCGAGGCGGCCGCTCTCGGCAGCGGCCAGCAGCGTGTCGTCGGGCGCGGCGCCGGTCAGGAGGAACGCGAGCCGCGTCGCCAGCGCGTACGGCTCCAGCGGCGTGCTCGGCGGCGCGGCGGTGGTCGTGGTCGCCGTCGTCGGCTGGGTCGCCGGCTCGGGACGGTAGATGAACTGCGGCGACTGCAGCATCGCCGCCACGACGCCCGCGACGCCGTCGGTCGGGCCCGGATCGGCGGTGTCGGTGTAGATCTGCAGCATCGCCGTCTGCTCGTCGGGTTCCAGCGGGCGCCGCCAGGCGCGGCGGCCGAAGGCGTCGATGAAACCAGCGACGCAGGTCGCGTCGCCGCCCGTCGGATCGCAGCCCGCGATCGCGGTCAGCCGGGCGCTGTCCCCGGTCAGCGCCGCCGCCGCCTGCTCGGCGGCGTCCAGATACGCGGCGGCGTGGAGGGAGGAGACGCTGTAGGCGGCGACGATGTCGTCGAAGTCCAGCGTGATCTCATCGGGCGGCAGTCCATCGGCCAGCGACGCGGGCGCGCCCGTCAGATCGGCGATGCTCCGGCCGAACTCGAAGCGGGTGATCCGCCGCAGCGGCGCCGGACCGGGATCGGCCGCGCACAGCGGAAACGATTCCTGCTGTGTGCCGTCGCCGCCGCACGCCGCTGTCCACAGGGCCGGCAGAAACAGCAGAGCCGAGCACCTTCGCAGCATCTACCTCGTACGGAGTATAGACCCTCCGACGGTGGTTCAGAATTCGCCGATCAGACCGAGGGCAGGATAGAGGACCAGGCCGCTGATGTCGGAGTTGTGCGCGATCGGATCGGCCCCGCCGCTGCGGGGGCCTGAGACCGCCGTCACCGTGGCGCCGCCGGACAGCTCGGCCACGGTCATCTCGAAGGCGAAGAAGACGTGCTTCCAGCCAACCGCCGCGCCAGCCTGGCCGCCGTAGTAAAATCCGTGCCCCTCGAAGCTGGCGAGGTCGGGCTGCGACACGCCGGGCGGCACCGCCAGCCGCATCGCCGTGTCGAAGCGCGAGTACACGAACTTCGGTCCCGCCCAGACCCGATAGAACGCGCGCGAGGTCCCGAACTGCAGGGCCGCGTCGACGGTGTAGCGCGTGAAATCATCGATCTCGAGGATCTGCTCTACGTAGGAGGCGAGCGGGATCTCGACCGCCTGGCGCGATACACCCAGGCCCAGCGTCATGTCGAACGGTCCGTCCTCGTGGCGGAGGAACTGGTAGCGGCTTCCCAGGCGCCACGCGGCGGAGGCGTAGCGGACACCGACCTCCCAGCGATCGAGCGCGGTGTAGTTGATGGCGAAGTGCGTGCCGGCCGACACCGGGCTGACGACGAAGTTGACGCCCGCGTCGAAGATCTGCCGCTCCTGATCGGGCGTCACGTTCCCCTGGTTGATCGCGTCGTGCGACAACGAGTCGCCGGTGTCGATCACGCGCTTGATCGTGCCGGTGGGGAGGCCGATCTCGATCGCCGCGGTCGCCTCGAAGTGGCCCTTCGGCGCCACGTGCGCCGGCTGCATCGTCGCCAGCGACGGCGCGCAGCCCGCCGACACGGCCAGGACCCCCAACGACCCAACGAACGCCCAACGAGAGGGATTCACGCATCGCCACAATATCATGGATGCTCGATTTTCGATGTGAGCCGGCAGACGTCGCCCGCGCGCGAGAGATCACGCCGCGCGCGGCGAAGGGATCACGCCAGGCGCTTCAGCGCCGCCAGCAAGTGATCGTTCTCGTCCGGATTTCCGACGCTGATGCGGATCTTCGTGCGCAGCTCCGGGGCGTGCCACCAGCGCACCAGCAATCCTTCGGCCTTCAAGGCGCCATAGATCTGTTCCGCCCGCTCGCCGATCTCGACCAGCACGAAGTTGGCGGCCGACTCGGGCCATGACCACCCGAGCGCGCCGAGCTCGCGTTCGACGCGCGCGCGCTGGTCGAGTGTCCGGCGTACGCAGTCCTCGTGGTAGCTGCGATCCTCCAGGGCGGCGACGCCGATCGCCTGCGTGATGGCGTTGACGTTGTAGCTGTCCTTGACCTTCACCAGCTCCGCGCAGAGCGGGGCCGCCGCGAACAGCAGGCCCAGCCGCGCGCCCGCCAGGCTGTAGCTCTTCGACATCGTGCGGAGCACGACCAGGTTCGGGTGCTGCGCCAGATAAGGGAGCATGCTCGCGTCGATCCCCGCCCCCAGCGCGAAGTCGACGTACGCCTCGTCGACGACCACCACCGACGTCGGCTGAGCGTCGCACAACCTCCGCAGATCCTCGACCGGCACCAGCGTCCCCGACGGGTTGTTCGGGTTGGCGAGAATGATCATCTTCGCGCGTTGCCGCCCGAGATCCGGCGGCAGGTCCCAGCGGCGCCCGTTCTGGCGGAATGGGACGCGCACCAGCTCCGCGCCCTGCAGCGCGGCCAGCGTGTCGTAGAGGCCGTAGGTCGGCCACGGGCAGGCGATTCGTTCGCCCGCCTCGAGGAACCCGCGATAGAGGATCGTCAGGCAATCGTCCGACCCGTTGCCGGCCAGGATCTGGTCCGCGCCGACGCCGAAGCGGGCGCCCGCCGCGGCGCGCAGGCGCGCGCTGACGGGATCCGGATAGAGGCGCAGGGTGTCGTCCGCGATGGCCGCCAGCGTCGCCATCACCCGGGGCGAGGGCGGGAAGGCCCCCTCGTTCGTGTTCAGCTTGACGAGGTCGCTGATCTGCTCGCCGGGCGTGTAGCCGGGCATCGCCCGCACGGCAGGCCGCAACAGGTCGATGGCGGCCGGGCGCTTGGCGTCGTCATTGGTCGACATCGCAACTATCGACTAAAACCTAACACGAAGGGACAATCAGACGGCATGGCTCGCATCCTGATCATCGACGACAACGAGACGATGCGCGAGGGGCTGGGCGCCACGGTGCGGCGCATGGGCCACGAGGCGGTCACGGCCTCGTCGGGCGCCGAGGGGCTGGCGCACGCCGCCGCGGCAGGCCGCCCCCCCGTCGAGTTCGTGATCACCGATCTCAAGATGGACGGCGTCGGCGGTCTGGATGTCGTCCGGGCGATGCGGGAACGGGATCCCGACTGCCCGGTGATGATCGTGACGGCGTTCGGCACCGTCGAGACGGCGGTGGAGGCGATGCGCCTCGGGGCCTGGGACTTCCTGCAGAAGCCGTTCGCGCCCGAGGTGGTGCGGCTGAAGGTGGCGCGGGCGCTGGAGCTGCGCGGCGAGCGCCGGGCGCGCGAGCGGGCGGAGGCGGAGAGCGCGGCGCTGCGCGAGGACGCGGCGGCCGACTATCACTTCGACGACATCGTCGGCGAGACGGCCGCCATGCGCTCGGTGTTCGCGACCATCGAGAAGGTCGCGCCGACCGACGCGTCGGTCTACATCTTCGGCGAATCGGGGACGGGCAAGGAGCTGGTGGCGCGGGCGATTCACGCCCGCTCGAAGCGGGCGAACGGTCCCTTCGTCAAGGTGAACTGCGGCGCGCTGACCGAGACGCTGCTGGAGTCGGAGCTGTTCGGACACGAGAAGGGCGCGTTCACGGGCGCGGTGAAGCGGAAGCTTGGCCGGTTCGAGCTGGCCGACAAGGGGACGCTGTTCCTCGACGAGATCGGCGACGTTACGCCGGGCCTGCAGCTGAAGCTGCTGCGCGTACTGCAGGAGCGCGAGTTCGAGCGCGTCGGCGGCGAGGAGACGATCAAGGTCGACGTGCGCGTCTTGTCGGCGACCCACCGGGACATCCAGGCCGAGGTGGCGGCGGGCCGGTTCCGCGAGGATCTCTTCTACCGGTTGCACGTCGTGCCGTGCACCGTGCCGGCGCTGCGCGAGCGCAAGGACGACATCCCGCGGCTGACCGCGCACTTCATCGCCAAGCTCGGACCGCGCACGAACGCGGCCGTCAAGCGCATCGGCGACGCGGCGCTGGCGCGCCTGTGCGCCTACGGATGGCCGGGGAACGTGCGCGAGCTGGAGAACGTCATCGAGCAGGCGCTGGTGTTCGCCGAGGGCGACGCCATCGACGTCGGCGCGCTGCCTGGCAGCGTGCGCGGCGGCCTGCCGGAGAACTCGCTGGCCCTGCCGCCCAGCGAGATGTCGCTGCCCGACATCCTGGAGGATCTCGAGCGCCAGTTGATCCAACGCGCCTACGACAAGAGCGGCGGCGTGAAGACCGAGACCGCGCGCCTGCTCGGCATCAAGACCAGCGCGCTCTACTACAAGCTCGAGAAGTACGGCATCGGCGTCATCGAGAGCCGCAGCGACAAGTCCGCGGCCGCCGAGCCGGAGCCGATGCTCGCCGACGGTCCGCCGGGCGGGGGCGCCGGGCGCGATCGCGCGCGCTGAGCGGCGTCACGGACTCCGCAGTCCGGTGAAGGAGGTCTGATAAACGCCGCTGACCAATCCACCGAGCTCGCTGCGGGTCGAGCCCGTCATGAGGCAGCCGTTCAGCAGCACGCCGTGGAATGACTCGCGCTCGTACTGGAAGTTGAACGAAACGTCGAGAGTACCGCCCTGAAAAGTGCCCGGGTTCAGGGGGGCGGTTGCAGAGGCCACCGTCCAGGTGCCCGTGACGGCGCCACCCTGCTGCGACAATGTCAGGGTGGCCCGATTGAAGTTCGCCGAGTCGTCGAATATGAGCTGCCAGGTCCCGCTGACGTCGGCGACCGTTCCCGAGCACGTCGGCGCACTCAGGCAGCCATGCTGGAGGCGGGTG
>DATFXS010000016.1:0-4971 GCA_035315605.1 Polyangia bacterium | reverse complement strand
GGAACCGCCGGCAGCGGCGGAACCGGCGGCAGTGGCGGAACCGGCGGCAGCGGCGGCGCAGGCTGCGCCGCGCAGATGACACCCGTGTTGTTCTACGAAGGGACGAGCGTACCCGTCTCTTCCGACGGGACGAGCACCCGCTACTACTGGGTCGAGTATGACTTCACGAACTTCACCGTCCGCTATCTGCTCGGCTCTCCGCCCGCCAACGAGTACCTGCACCCCTTCGAAATCGATGTGACGACCGCCGACAGGTTCAACGTGGCGGTCAGCGACACGCGCGTCGCGGCGACGTGGAACGCGGCGGGAGAGATCGCCGTCTACGGTCCGGACTACAACTCGCCGCAGATCGGGTCGACGCTGACGCTCAACAACCCGAGCGCGGTGGCCCTCAGCGGCACGATGGTTTTCTATTCGAACAATCCGACCGGCGGCAACCCGACGCCCGGCATCTATCAGTGGATGCCGCCCGCCGGGGCGACGCTGTTCGAGTCGTTCAGCGATCTCGCCAGCGACGCCACCTTCGGCCAGATCCTGCGCACGACGACGTCCAAGATCCTCCTCTCCGATCTCAACGACGTGCGCATGGTCGGCTTCTCGACGAAGGGCGCCGCGGACGACCTGTTCGTGAACTTCACCGGCCACGCCGTCATGGACGTCCGTCCCGCGCGGCCCCACGATCATGACGGCGGCGTCCTCGTGCAGGTCCAGGACGACGTGCTGTGGGGCCGCGACTACTACGTGGACATCACGATGCCCGGCAACCCGCCAACCGATCTCGCCGCAGCGGTCAGCGCGCTGGCGGACGCGTCCGCGTGCGGCACCGCTGCGCACTATCACGGGCCGGGGACGCTCTTCATGCAGACCTCCCAGCGATACATCTACGAAGGGCAGTCGGGACTGTTCGCCGTCAACGTGACGTCGAGCGGCGCCGTCAGCAACCTGGTCCGCCTCACCGACCTGCCGCTGCTACGTCCGGAGGTGACGGGCGCGGGCGACCTTTTCGCGGTCGCCCTCACCGCGTCGAGCTCGCTCAACTATTACTATCGGGTCGGCAACCTCTAACGCGCGTCAGATCGCACCTTCGAGCTCGCGCAGGATCCGGTCGGCGCCGCGGGCGAGCAGGCGGCGCGCCAGCTCCGCGCCCAGCGCGGCGGCGTCTGACGGCGCGCCGGCGACGGTCTCGCGAATCATCTCGGACGCGTCGGGGCGACCGACCAGGCCGGCGACGGTCAGGCGGCCCTCGGCCAGCGTCGCGTGGCCTGCGACAGGTGTGCGGCAGCCGACGCCCAGCCCGGCCAGCAACGCGCGCTCCGCGGCCGTCGTCACCTCTGCGACCGGATCGGCGAGCGCGCGGCAGAGCTCGACGATGCGCGCATCGTCGGCGCGGGCCTCCAGCGCCAGCGCGCCCTGCCCGATCGCGGGCAACATGCGGGTCGCGTCGAGGCGCTCGGCGATGCGCGCCGAGAACCCCAGGCGATCCAGCCCCGCGGACGCCAGCACCGCCGCGTCGACCACGCCCTCCGCGACCTTGCGCAGGCGCGTGTCGACGTTGCCGCGCAGGATCTCGACCGAGACGTCGGCGCGCGCGGCGCGCACCTGACAGACGCGGCGCAGGCTGGACGTCCCGACGCGGCTTCCGGGCGGCAGCGCCGCCAGCCCGCTGCCGTCGCGGCTGACGATGGCGTCGCGCGGATCGGCGCGGGTCGGAACGGCGACGATCGCCAGCCCCGGCGCCAGCGCGGCCGGCACGTCCTTCATGCTGTGCACGGCGACGTCGATCTCGCGCGCCAGCAGCCCTTCCTCGATCTCCTTCACCCAGACGCCCTTGCCGCCGAGATCGATCACCGGGCCGGTCTGCTGGCGATCGCCTGCGGTGACGACGATCTTCTCGCTCACCTCGAGGCCGGGGTGCGCGGCGCGCAGGAGGCGCCCCACCTCGGCGGCCTGCCAGCGCGCCAGCGCGCTGCCACGCGTGCCGATCACGACCGCGCCGGGGCTGGTCACGATCCGGTGGCCTTCTTGTCGGCGCTTCCCTCTCCAGGCGCTTCTGCCGGCAAGGCGGCCACCGGTGACAGCGAGAACAGGCGCTGCAGCGCCTGCACCAGTGACATCGCAGCGTCCGGATCGTCGTCGCGCAGCGCCGTCATTGGCTGATGAAGCAGCTTCTTGACGAGGCTCTCGGCGATGTCGAGACGCGCCTTGCGCTCCTTCTCGTCGACGCCGCCCGACAGGCGCATCACCTCCGCGCGGGCGATGCCGTGGAAGTGCGTCTGCAGCGCGCTGATCATCGGACCCCGCTGCCTGTTCCGCCACTTCTTGACGAACCGTCCAAGCTCCTCCTCGACGACCGACTCGGCCTCGGCGGCCTCTTCCGCGCGCTCGGCGCGATGCTCGCCCGCCACCTTCTGCAAGGCGTCGATGTCATAGAGGTAGATGTCGCTCAGCTCGCCGACCGCCGGCTCGACGTCGCGCGGAACGGCGATATCCAGAAGGCAGAGCGGACGGCCGCGTCGCGCCTTGCGCACCTGCGTGAGCAGATCGAGCGTCAACACCGGCCGTTGCGCGCCGGTCGATGCGATCACGATGTCGGCCGCGACCAGCGCGCCCCGTAGATTTTCCCAGTCGGCGACATCGGCGCCGAACTGCTTCGCCATCTCGTCGGCGCGCGCGCGCGTCCGGTTGATGACGGTCAACGTCGCCCCGTGCGTTCGCAACGTCCGCGCGGCCAGCTCCGACATCTTGCCGGCGCCGACGATCAGCACGCGCCGGCGCGCGAAGTCGCCGACCACCTGGCGGGCGAAATCGACCGCCACCGAGCTGACCGACACCGGGTTGCGCGCGATCGCCGTCTCCCGGCGCACCCGACGCGCGACGCGGAACGCGCCCTCCTCGAAGCAGGCCCGCAGGACGGCGCCCGCGGTGCCGTGCTGGACGGCGGCGTCGTACGCCTGCTTGGTCTGACCGAGAATCTGCGGCTCGCCCACCACCAGCGAATCGAGGCTGGAGGCGACCCGGAACAGGTGTCGCACCGCTGCCGAGTCGCGGTGCTGGTACAGGTGCTCGGCCAGCTCCGGGACGCCGACGCCCGCGCGCCGCGCCAGCACCTCCGCCAACCCCGCCGCCGCGCGATCGGCGTCGTCGGCGGCGACGTACAGCTCGACCCGGTTGCAGGTCGCCAGCATCACCGCCTCGCGCACGGGCGCAAGCCCGGTCAGCTCGGTCAGCGCGGCCGCGATCGCCTCCGGGTCGACCGTCAGCCGCTCGCGCACCGCGACCGGCGCCGTTTTGTGCGACACACCGACGAGCAGGAGATCGATGTTCGCTCCGGGCATGGTCTACACCGCGTGCCGGATGAAGTAGGCCGCCACCACCAGGGCCGTGCCGCCGAACCCGCCCAGCGTCAGCCAGGCGGCGCGCCGGCCGCGCCACCCGGCGCCGACGCGGGCGATGATCAGCACCGCGAACGCGATCCAGGTCCCGACGGCGATCAGGTATTCGGGCCGCAGCGTCCCCTGCCCGTGCAAGATGCCGAGGCGCGCCACCCAGATCGCGCCGGTGACGATCGCCAGCGTGAAGACGGGGAAGCCGATCGATACACAGCGGTGCGCCAGGCGGTCGAGCGTGTCCAGCGGCGTCCCCCGATCGACGGCGCGGTCCAGCTGCTTGCGCTTGAGGCTGCGATCCTGAAAGAGGTAGACGACCGCCAGCACCGCCGCGAACGCGAACACGGCGACCCCCAGCGTCGCGAGCAGGATGTGCGCCTGCCCCAGGCGTCCCATCATCGGCAGGGTCACGCCGTCCTGCACGGGCGCCTCGGCCGGCGCCAGCCGCGCGAGCAGGATCAGCGCCACCACCGCCGGCGCCACGAACGCGCCCGCCGCCGTCAGCTGATAGCGCAGCGACGTCAGCAGGTAGACCGCCGCGACGATGAACGCCACCAGCGACATCGCCTCAGGCGTCGACGAGATCGGATTGCTGCCGTGGTAGCAGCGCACGCCGATGTCGGCGAAGTGCAGCGTCACGCCGATCGCGAGCAGCGCGCGGCCGGCGTTCTCGGCCCCCCGGCGCAGCCCCACCAGGTGCAGCAGGTAGATCGCCGCGGCGATGCCGTACGCGCCAACGGCGTGCCAGGTCAACGTCGACACAGCCCAGATTTACCACCGCAGGCGTTCTCAGGCGACCGATGGTTTGGATGTACGTCCGTTTCGCACCGCGCCGTGCGGACCACCAATTGTCGCGCTTGGACCTGCCATGCGGCCGTGCTAAGGAACCGCAATGGCCAGCGCGAACCTGCTCGAAGTCACCGACGCCAACTTCAAAGCGGAGATTCTGGAATCGAAGGTTCCGGTCCTCGTCGATTTCTGGGCCGCCTGGTGCGCCCCCTGCCGGGCGATCGCGCCGCACGTGGAAGCGCTGGCCAAGGACTACGAAGGCAAGCTGCGCGTCGGGAAGTGCGACATCGATTCGAACCCGGCGTTTCCGTCGCAGTACGACATCCGCAGCATCCCGACCCTGCTCGTATTCAAGGAGGGCAAGGTCGTCGGTCAGGTCGTCGGCGCGGTCCCGCGGGCTCGCATCGAGGACATGATCAAGAAGGCGCTCTAGCCCTACGCGCTAGGCGTAAAGGTCGAGGAACATCGCCGCCCAGATCATGCCTTCATCGGCATGATACAGAAGCGCCCGGCCGCGGTAGGGCTTGCCGGCCCGGTCATAGAGCTCGAGGTAGTTGCGGTCGCGCTCGATGAGCGCCGCCATCTTGGCCCGGTGCCCCTCCATCTTCGCGCGATCGATCTCTCGCAGCAGGTGAAGGTACGCGGGGCCGAGCTGGGTCCAGCTGGGGTCGCCCTGGTAGTTCGGCGTGAACAGGCGCGGCACGGGCAGCTCCGCCTCCGGCAGCCGCTGGTGGAAGTAGCGCAGCGGCACCGGCTCGGTGAAGCCCTTCGCCTCCAGGACGCCGAAGGCGCGCCG
>DATFXS010000015.1:0-5484 GCA_035315605.1 Polyangia bacterium | reverse complement strand
ACCTGCCAGTCGTGCGCGATCTCCGGCAGCGAGGGTCAGTGCATCGACGTTCCGGACGGGGCCGATCCGCTGGGGCAGTGCACCGACCAGGGCGCGATGACCTGCGGCAACGACGGCACCTGCGACGGCGCGGGCGCGTGCCGCCAGTACTCGGGCGCGACGACGTGCGCGACGGCGACCTGCAGCGGCTCGATGGCGACGCCGGCGCGCACGTGCAACGGCGCGGGCACCTGCCTGATCGCGCTGCCCGTGTCGTGCGCGCCTTATCTGTGCGGCACCGACGGCGCGTGCCGCACCAGCTGCGGCACCGACGCCGACTGTCTCGCGCCCAACGTCTGCATGGCCACCCGCTGCGTTCCGCCCGGAACCGGCGGCGCGGGCGGTGGCACGGGCGGCGGCGGCGCGGGCGGGGGCGGCGGCGCGACGGGCGGAACGGGAGGCACCGGTGGCACCGGTGGATCGTCCGGCTCCGGCGGCGCGGCCGGGACGGGTGGCGCGGCCGGCGGCGGCGCGACCGGCGGAACGGGTGGCACCAGTGGCATCGGCGGCACCGGTGGATCGTCCGGCTCCGGCGGCGCGGCCGGGACGGGCGGCGCGGCCGGAACCGGCGGCGCGGCGGGCGCGGCGGGGCGCGGCGGCAGCGGCGGCAGCAGCGGAGCCTCCGGCACCGGCGGCGCGGCCGGCACCGGCGGCACCGGCTGCGCCGGCTACGTCTTCTGCGACGACTTCGAGGACGGCGACGCCGCCGGCTGGACGCCGAGCGGCGGAACCTGGTCGGTGATCACCGACGGCAATCACGTCTACGAAGGCGGCAACGGCAACTCGTATTCGCTCGCCGCGAGCGCGACGTCCTGGACCGACACCACGATCACCGCGCGCGTGAAGGTGTTGCAGTTCGGCGGCACCAGCACGTCCTACCGCGCCGGCCTCGTCGCGCGCGTGACCGATTCGTCGAACCTTTACGTGTTCGCGATCGACGCGAGCGGCGCGCTTCGCTTGCTGAAGGGGACCAGCGCGCCGGGAGGCACGACCGGCGCGACCGGCACCTGCGGCAAGGTGACACCGTCGCCGCTCGCCGCCGTCAACACCTGGTACACGATGCAGCTGAAGGTCGCCGGCAGCGGCGCCAACGTCACCGTCACGACATTCCTCGACGGAACCATGATTCACAACTGCCAGATCACGACCGGCACGCTCGCCGCCGGCGGCGCGGGCACCTACATATACGGACCGAACACGATCGCGGAGTTCGACGACGTCAAGATCTCGACGCCGTGATCGATCTTCCGCCGACCGGTACGCGACCTAACAGGTCGGCGGCGCGGTCTTAAGCGTCGCCGCTCGCCGTCCGAGAGCACGGATCCCCAGAGACGGATCGGTGCACGTGCGTTGTCTTCGTTCTATTGGTTCGAGCTTCGTGGTGGCAGGCTTCGCGGTTGCGCTCGCCTGCGCCGCGTGTGGCGGCGGCGGCGAGCCGCACGTCACATCCGGAAGTGGCGGCGGCGGATCTGCGGGCGGCGGCGGCACGCCGCCGGGCGGACCGCTGGCGCTGATCGAGGCGGGCGGCGAATGCGACGCTGCAAAGGACTGCAAGAGCGGCTTCTGCTCTGACGGCGTCTGCTGCCGCTCCGACTGCTCCGGCGCCTGTCAGTCGTGCGCGGTCGAGGGGAGCCTCGGCACCTGCACCAGCGTTCCCGTCGGCGCCGATCCGCGCAACGACTGTCCCGACGACGGCAGCGCCAGCTGCGGGCGCACCGGCTTCTGCGACGGCACGGGCGCGTGCGCGCTGTACGCGGCGGGCACGATCTGTCGCGCGCAATCCTGTTCGGCGTCGACGGTCAGTCACGCCGCGCGCTGCGACGGCGCGGGCGCCTGCGGCACGGCGGCCACCGACAGCTGCGGCCCGTACATGTGCAACGCCGGCGGCAGCGCCTGCCGCGCCGACTGCGGGAGCGACGCCGACTGCGTGGGCGGCGCCGCCTGCGTCAACGGAAGCTGCGGGCCGAAGCCGCCCGGCACACCGTGCAGCACCGCGAGCGACTGCGCCTCCGGATTTTGCGCGCAGGGCGTCTGCTGCGCGACCGCGTGCAGCGGCACCTGCCGGTCGTGCGCGATCGCGGGCAGCGAAGGGCAGTGCATCGACGTTCCCGCCGGCGCCGATCCGTTGAATCAGTGCGCCGACGACGGCGCGGCGAGCTGCGGAAAAGACGGCGCGTGCGACGGGGCCGGCGCCTGCCGCCTGTACGCCAGCGGCACGATCTGCGCAGCCGCGAGCTGCAGCAGCGCGACGTCGATGCCGGCGCGAACCTGCAACGGCGGCGGGACTTGCCTGATGGTCGTCCCCGCGTCATGCGGCGCGTACGTCTGCGCGTCGGGCGAGGCGTGCCGCACCAGCTGCGCGTCGGACGGAGACTGCGCGCCGGGCAACGTCTGCATGTCGGGCGCGTGCGTTCCGCCCTCGGAGCCCGACGCCGGCGCAGGCGGCAGCGGCGGCACGACCGGCACCGGCGGCGGCACGGGCGGCGGCGCTGCGGGCACGGGTGGCGGCGCCGGCGGCAGTACAGGCACCGGCGGCGGCGCGGGCAGGGGCGGCAGCGGCGCAGGCACAGGCGGTAGCAGCGGCGGCACCGGCGGCAGCAGCGCAGGCACGGGCGGCAGCAGCGGCGGCGCCGGCGGCAGTGCAGGCACCGGCGGCGGCGCGGGTGCAGGCGGCTGCCCGGGCTACGCGTTCTGCGACGACTTCGAAGACGGCGACGCCGCCGGCTGGACGCCGATCGGCGGCACCTGGTCAGTCGTCGCCGACGGCAGCTCCGTCTATCGCGGCGCGAACGGCTCGGCCAACTCGCTCGCGGGCTCCGCGACGTGGACCGACCAGACCGTGGAGGCGCGCGTGAAGGTGGTGCAGTTCGCCAACATGAAGGCGGGATCGCGCGGCGGCGTCATCGCGCGCTACGCGGATGCGAACACGTTCTATGTGTTCCTCTACGATGGAACCGGGGGGCTGCGCCTGCTCAAGACCACCGACGTCCCGGACAACCACACCGGGACGTGCGGCAAGGTCGATGCGAACCTGACCGCCGGCAGCTGGCACACGTTGAAGCTCAGCGTCAGCGGCTCGACCAGCGTGAGGCTGCAGACTTTCCTGGACGGCGCCCCGGTCCACGACTGCACCACCACCGGCACGACGGTCATTGCCGGCAGCGCCGGCATGTACGTCTATGGTTCGAATACTATTGTGGAATTTGACGACGTGAAGGTCTCGACTCCGTAGCCCCCCCGGCCGCCCGCCGCCGCAGCGCGTTGCGAAATTTGCATGGCGGCAATTTTTTGCAGTCGTCCTAGTGGAGGCAGCGGTCATGAATTCCACACCCCAGGTTCTTGAGTTTCATGGAAACAGGGACGGCGAGCTGGCGGATGACGCCGGACGACAGACGGACGTCGCGCGAGCGCTGGTCGTCGACGACAACCCCCGGCGGGCGGCGGCGCTGGCGGCAGCGCTGAAGCTGAGCGGTCAGTTGGCGGTCACGGTCGTCGCCCCCGACGATCCGGCGCTGCGCAACGAATTGCTGCCGGCGGATCTCGTGTTGCTCGCGCTCGGCGGGCGCGAGGTCTCGGCGCTCGGGATCGGCGCGGAGGCGGTCCAGAGAAATCCGTTCGCAGAGGTCGTCTTCTACTGCGACAACCCGGACGCGCCCGAGGTGTCGGCCGCGTCGGTCCTCGGGATCACGCGCATCGTGCCGGCGCAGCACATGGCGGCGTGGCTGGCGCGCGGCGGCGCGCTGCTGGCGCGCGGCGCCTGCCTGCGACGGGCGGCAGCGTCGTGCGCGTCGGCCGTGCCGCGGCCGCCGACGCTGGCGGCGGTGACCGATGGGCCGTCGCGGTTGCCGCTGCCGACCGCCGAGATGCAGTTCCGCGAGAGCTACATCCGTTTCCTGCTGGGCGAGAGCGGCAGCCGGCAAGAGGCGGCGAAGCGGGCCGGCGTCCCGTACCGGACCATGTGCGAGATGATCCGCAAGCTCGGGATCGGAACGGCTTAAGTCTCAACCCCCCTGGCCTCGTCCTCGTCCTCGTCGTCGTATCCTCGAAAAACTTCCGCGCTCGGGGAACGGCGGCGAGGACGAGGACAGGCTTCTACTTCTCGAATCCGTAGAGACGCAGGCGGGTCGGCGGCGGGTAGGGCGGCGGGCGCGCCATGTCGCGGTTGGAGTCCAGCGTCTCCCAGCGCAGCATGTAGAGCACCGTCGGATCGGGGCCGGCGCCCGAATCATCTTGCCAGCGCACGCCCATCCCGGCCGTCGTCGATTCGACGGTCTCCAGCGAGACGGGGTAGGGGAGTGAGCGGCCGAGCATCGCGGTCGCCGCCAGCGTCGTCGGGTCGAGCGCGAACGCGTTCCAGCCGCCGTACTGGTCGTGGTACCAGCGCTGCTTCAGCGTGCCGGCGTCGACGGTGACCGGTTCGACCTCGATCTCGAACACCAGCGTCCCCTGTCCGCCGAAGGCCCAGCGGTAGTTCCAGCTCGACGTCTGGTGCGTCACCCATTTGCCGCCCTCGAAGCGGGCGTTGTAAAGCTGCGTGTTCCCGGCGGCGTCGAATTTGTGGTACGCGACGATCGCGCGGTTCTGGGCGTCGAAGCCGACCTTGGTGTTGTTGTTGATCATGCCGCCGTTGACCGGAACCGGATCGACGATGTCGCTGGTGGCGAGCGTGATCGGCAGCGTCAGCGCCTTGCCGGCGGCGGTCTGCCAGTTCACCAGATCCTGGCTGCGCGCGTACGACAGATCGTGGTTGGTCGACGCATCGGGCGTGTCGCGCCAGACCCAGACCATGTGCCACCAGCCGTCGGGGCCCAGCACGGGACCGACCGGGTAGGCGCTGCGCAGCCCCTCGCCGTCGGTGAACGGCGCGTTCAAGAGGCGGCGCCATTTTTTCGTCGTCGTGTCGTAGATGTTGAAGATGTGGTTGCCGTTGCCGCTCATGCCGTCGCGGTAGTTGAAGACCAGGTTGCCGGACGTGTCGTGGAAGAACAGCGGATAGGTGCAGCTGGTCTCGTTGGTGCCGACCATCGCCGCGGTCGAGAACATCGAGGCGTCGTTGGGCTGCGCGCTGCGGAAATAGATCAGCGGCACGGCGTGCATGTTCCCCGAGATGTGGATGAAGCCGGCGCTGTCGATCGCCATCGCGATGTAGTTGTGGCTGTCCCAGGCGGTGGTGGTCGGCAGCGTGACGAAGGTCCAGGTGTCGCTCGATAGCGCGCGCTGCGCGACGACCATGTTGCGGTTGGCGTCGTAGTACGCGGCGTACTGCTTCGTGGCGGTGGTCAGCAACGCGAACTGCACCGGATGGCCCGACCAGACGTCGGCGATGTCGAGCATCTTGACGATCGTGCCGGTGCCGCCGCTGGCGCCCGCTGCGCCACCGGCGCCGGACGATCCACTGCTGCCACTGCTGCCACTGCTGCCACTGCTGCCACCATTGCCACTGCT
>DATFXS010000014.1:0-3039 GCA_035315605.1 Polyangia bacterium | reverse complement strand
GGCGGAGATCTTCGCGTGGTGCAGGATGAAAGCGCCGCCCGAGGGAGGCCGCCAGTCGACGCCCTGGATCGTCGCAGGGCCAAGCAGGCCCGCGTCGAAGCCGAAGCAGACGTAGGCCTCGTCGGCGCCGCCCGTGTCAGGCACGAACGACAGGACCAGCGGATCGGCGCAGTCCGGGAACGCGTTCACCGCGGGTGGGCCCTGACAGCCGCTCGCGACCGACGCCGCGACGGCCAGCGCCGCCAGCGATCCGGTCCGGGCCACGCTGCGCACGCGCCAGGCGAACACCTGCCGCCACGCTCCGATGTCACCGATGAATGCCAGCAGCAGGATCGCCATCGCCCAGCCGAACAGATCGGGGGCGGTCGTGAGCTCGAAGATGGCGTGCAGCGCGAAGGCGCCCACCAACGCGGGCCGGCGGGTCGGTCTCCAGAGCAGCAACGCGCCCAGCCCGATCTCGCTTGCCGCAATCGCCGGCGCGATCGCCGCCCGCTGCGCAGCCGTGCCCACCAGTGCGGCCGCCACCCGCCCGCGCACCAGGCGATCTTCGATCCAGACGCCGAGCACGCGCCCGCTCAGCCAGTCGGCGTTCAGCTTTGCGATGCCCGCCCAGATGTAGATCGACGCGGTCCAGATCCGGATCAGACCAAGGCTCGACCGCGGACTATCCGGCGGCCGCGGCCGCAGCGCCAGCACGCGACACGCGTCCGTGCAGGCCAGCACGATGACGCCGAGGAACAGCACGTGCATCGTCATCGTGAACGTGGGTGGCTCCTGCGTCGCCACCAGATATGCAAGCGCGCCCGCCACCAGGCCGGCCGGCCGTGCCCACAACCCGACGGCGAACAGCAGCGCTGCGATCGTGCGTGCGATGCACGCGCCCTCGAGCAACCCGTCCGGCAGATGCAGCATCGTCGCCAGCGGGAACCGACCGCCGGGTGGCGGCCAGCCGAAGAACGGAACACCCGGCGAAAGCCCCGGCAGGTTCAAGGGTCTGGCCAGCAGCGTCGTCCGCACCAGGAACAATGTCCCGAACGCGATGCGAACGACACCCAGCATCGACGTCATGGACAGGTCCGTGTCGCGGTCGTTGTGATGACCGGCGCGTCGGCGGAAGCGCGGCGATCGACCGTCACGCTGACCCGGGCCGCGCCCGGGGCGGCGGAACACGCGAGGCGCGTCAGATCATCGATGTGGTCCGCCAGGTACCGCGGCGCCATGACGTGTTTCCACCGGTCCGTGCCCGACAGGGTGTTGCCCAGCTCGCCGCCGGCGCGCGCCGCGAGAGCCGTCGGCGAGACCCGCCATTCGGCGCCGCCCTGATTCCACGCCGCGACGCTGATGCGGCAGTCGGGGCTCGCCGCGTACATGCGAAACGCGAACAGACCGGAGCCCTGCACCAGCGAGCCCGCCGGCAGCAGCACGGCAAAAAACACGGCGAGCGCGAAGTGCCGGCGGGCCGTCATGGCTCCCGACGGCGCGCGCCTTCCCGGCTCACTGCACCGGAACGGCGGTCGTCGTCCCCATCGGCTGGCATCCGCCGCTGACGCAGTTGACCTGGGTGTTCTGGCACTGGAAATAGTTCTCGCTCCAGACGCAGCGCCCGTTCACGCAGCTGGGCGCCTGGTAGTAGACGACCCACGGCGCGGGGCAAGCGCCGCAGCTCGTGAGGAGCGCGCACATCGATGGCGGCAGCGTGCAGGGGGTGGTGTCGCTGCCGCTGCACGCCACATCCGGCTGCGGCGGCGACATCACGCCTGCCGGCAGGTGCGGCGCGTCCGAGCCGGCGTCGGACGTCAACGCGGCGTGATCGCCGCCGGCGTCGGCGCTGACGGGGTTAGTGGACGACGAGCAGCCGACGCTCAGGCAGGCCGCGAGACCGACCCAACCGACGACGACGAGATGGCCTGTTTTCATGAGACGCCTCCAGGATACCGCCGTTTGCGAAAGCAACGAACGGACCAGACGTTGGCCCCGAGGAGCCGCGGTCGCGGCCCGCCGCCCTCAGAAAACTGACGAATGCCGCGACGCGAACGCCCGAAAACGCGTCAGCGGACCGCGTACAGCATCGTGATCTCGGCGGCGGTCAAGGCGCGGTTGTAGACGCGGAAGTCGTCGACGAGGCCGGCGAAGTACGGGTCGGCGGCGAACGCCGAGCGCCCGATCCAGTTGTTGGCCGTGTTGCCGATCGTCGACGGCCGCAGCGTCATCGCCGTGTTGGTGCCGGCGACGGCGCCGTCGATGTAGAGCGTCCCGGTGTAGGTGGCGCCGACGTCGAGCACGACGACGATGTGGTGCCAGGCGCCGGTCGTCAGCTGCCCGGTCGACGAGATCACCTGCTCGGCGCCGTTGTTCGTCTGCGTGATCGCGAAGCGCACCGAGTTCGGCGTCGCCTGTTGCTGGAACGTCGTCAGGAACATGTACCCCGTCGTGCTCGAGTTGTTGAAGTCCCAGACGCGCGCCCAGCCGCGATCGGTCGTGATGTTGACCCAGCACGCGATGGTGACGGCGGTCGTCGCGCCCATCGCGTTGAGGCTCGCCGGGACGACGACGTAAGCGCCGTTCGCGTTGCTGCTGCCGGCGAGATTCAGCGCGTGCGTGCCGACCATGTGCGTGGTCGAGAACGTCCCTGTGCCGGTGCCCGCCACGGTCACCGCGCCGTTGCGCGCGTTGCCGGACGAATCCGCGGCGGCGGTGCCGCTCGCCTCGTCGAGCTTGTACCAGACCACCATGCCCGTCCCGATCGTGCCGGCCATGCCCGTGCCCGCCGATCCGCCGGTGCCGGCGCTGCCGCCGGTGCCCGCGCTTCCCGCGCTGCCGCCCGTGCCCACCGTTCCGCCGCGACCTCCCGACGTCCCCGCCGACCCGCCCGTGCCCACCGTCCCGGAAGTTCCGCCCGTCCCCACCGTCCCCGCTGCCCCGCTGGTTCCCCCGGACCCGACCGTGCCGCCTCGCCCGCTTGCCCCGGTCGTCCCGCTCGCGCCCGCCGCCGACCCGCCGACGCCGACGGCGGAGCCGGCGACGCCGGCGCTGGAACCG
>DATFXS010000013.1:0-5698 GCA_035315605.1 Polyangia bacterium | reverse complement strand
CTTGCCGGTCATCAGCGACGCGCGCGCGATCGGCGCCGACAGCGTCGTCTCCAGCGTACCGCGTTCGCGCTCGCCCGCCGTGATGTCGATGGCGGGATGGAACGCGCCCAGCATCACCATCACGATGATCACGAGGGGCAGGATCTTCGAAAGCAGGTAGCCGCCCATCGCCTTGCGCGGGGCTACACCCTCGGCGGTGACGGCGTAGGCGGCGGCGCAGTCCCTTTCCGCGCCGGCCGAGAGCGCCTTCTCGACGCGTTCGCGCGCGGTGCGCGAGCGCTCCTGCGTCTCGTCGAACAGGATCCGCGCGGACGGCGCGCCCGCGGCGGCGCCGGCGGGTGAGGCCAGCACGACGGCGGCGTCCACGCGCCCGCCGCGCACCTCCTCGGCCGTGGCGGGCCCGGCCGGGAACGCGAACTCTTCGCTGCCGTCGCGGTTGCGCGCGGCGAGACGCGCGCGCAGCTTGTCGGCCAGCGCCGGTGGACCGGCGATCACGACGCGGGCGGGCGCCTTCTCGCTGCGGCCGATGCGCGCGGCGAGCACCTGCACGGTCGCCAGCGAAACGAGCGGGTAGACGACGAGCGGGAACAGGATCATCACCGCCAGCGTCCGGCGATCGCGCAGGGTCTCGCGCAGCTCCTTGCCCGCCACCAGCAGGACTTCGCCCAGCTTCACGCGCCGACCCCGACCAGGCGAAGGAACGCCTCTTCCAGGCTGGGCGCGCCGCCGGCCGCCGCGCGCAACGCCGCCGGCGTCCCCTCGGCGAGCAGCCGCCCGCGGTGGAGGAGGCCGATGCGATCACAGAGCAGCTCCGCCTCGGCGAGGTAATGGGTGGAGAAGACGACGGCCTTGCCGCGGGCCCGCTCGGCGCGGACGAAATCGCGCAGGAAGTGCGACGCCAGCACGTCGAGACCGGCGGTCGGTTCGTCGAGCACCAGCACCGCCGGATCGTGCAGCACGGCGCGCGCGATCGACAGCCGCTGGCGCTCGCCGGTCGACAGCGACTCGCAGCGACGGTCGAAGAATCCGTCCAGCTCGAGGGCCCGGGCGAGCGTCGCGATGCGGGTCGCGGCGGCGTCGCGGTCGAGGCCGTGCAGGCGGGCGAAGTAGTCGAGCAGCTCGCGGCCGGAGAGGCGCGGGTAGAGGCCCGTCGTGTTGGTCAGGAAGCCGAGGTGCTGGCGCACGCCGAGCGGCTCGGCGGCGACGTCCAGCCCCGCCACCCGCACCCGCCCGCGCGTGGGCAACAGGATTCCCGCCAGGATCCGCAGCGTCGTCGTCTTGCCCGCGCCGTTCGGGCCGAGCAGGCCGTAAATTTCACCGGGCGCGATCGCGAACGAAAGCTCGGCGACCGCCGCGGTGGCGCCAAAGTCCTTCGACAGCGAATCGACCTCGACGGCGGGCGCGGTCATCGGCCGCGGAGAATAGCCCGCCGGCACAGCGAGCGCTTCAGGCGCGGTCTGGACGGGTCTGCCCGCAGCCGATCAGGGCGGCAACTGCGGGCTGGGGCATTCGAGGTTGAAGCAATAGTAATCGTTGAACTTGCGCGTCTTGCAGGGGCCGGGGATCACCGCCTTCATCACCGGATCGTAGGTCCCCGTGCAGGCCGGGGGCGTCCCCGGTCCGATCGTTCCCGGCTTGATGGGGTTCTGCTGCTGGACGTATACGCGCAGCGGCGCCGACACGCTGATGTTGTTCGCGTTGTCGGCGGTCTGGACGGCGATGCAGGCCCAGCTGTTGTCCGTGATGTTGTTGGCGAGCGTGTCGAACTGCCTGCCGAAGCACCACGCCGGATTGATGTCTTCCAGCGTCCAGATCGCGGGCTGCTTCGCCTGTCCCGTGTAGCCGATCGCGATCGTTGGTTCGAGGTCGCAGAGAGGTTGGGGCAGCGTGGGTGCCAGCCCAGGGGAGCAGAACGCGTTGGGCAAGGCGGAATCGCTCATGAAGTTTGCCCCGCCGGCGGGCTTCACCGGTGCGAGCCGGATCTTCAGCACCTGGTTGTTGTTCGTCGGTGGCTCCGTGGTCGGGACGAGCAGCGGGTTGATCGCGTCGCACCAGCCGTCGCCGTCGGTGTCGACGATCAGCGCCTGCGATTCGTCGTCGAGGATGTAGACGGCCGTCTTGTCGGGATCGACGAGGGAGATTGGCGACCCCTTGAGACCCGGGGCTTGGTTGCCGTCGTCCTCGATGCGGGCCCGCAGATCGAAGATCTGCGGGACGATATTCCGGTCACCGGGCATGTCGCCCGGGATGGCGTTGTTGCTCAGCGGATCAAACTCGAACGAGCAGCGCACGGTGTCCTGAATCAGGTACGAGCGCATCCTGGGCGGATCGAGATCGGCGACCGGTGCGATGTTGTCGACGCTGAAGACGTAACCGACGGCGCTTTCGTTGCCGAGGTCGTCCGAGGCGCGGAACGAGACCGTCGGATAGACGATGCACATCTCGGAGGCGCTGGGCGGATCGGGACAGCCGGTCAGCTTGCGGGTGTCGAACAGGACGCTGTAGTGGCCGACGCCGTCCGGTTTGAGCGTGACCGTGAACTGGTCCGCCGGTTTCGTATCGTCGCCGATCACCGCGATCACCGACGAGTCGAGCACGCCGGCAGGATCGGTGATCGTCGCAGAGACCTGCATGAAGTCGCCCACGATCTCCCCGGGCGCCGGCGTCGTATTCGTGATCTGGGGGCCCGCCTCGTCGATGACGAACACCACGTGGACGTCGACGCGCTTGTTGTTCATGTCGGTGGCCCAGACCGACAACAGCTGCTGGTCGATCAGGCGCGGCACCACGTTGGGTGGCATCGGATCGTCCAGGTTGAAAATCCCGCGATAGGTGTTGTCGGCCGCGTTGCCCACCTGGTCGAGCTGGACCGGATAGTTCGCGACGGTGGCGTGCGGGCCGTCGAGCGGCCCGAACATGCCCGGATCGGCCACCACCTCGATGACGAGCAGGCCCTTGTAGGAGTTGAGCGGCAGCGGCGTGCGCACGAACAGCTGCGGGCCAGCGTCGATCTGGAACGGCAGCGGATCGCTCGACCCCTTGAGGCCGCCCGAGCTGACCGCCGACACCGTCAGGAAGTAATCGCCGCTCGGGTGGTCGCCGATGCTGACGCGCCCGGTGAACGTATCGTTGCCCTGGGCCGCCAGCAGCGTCGACTCCAGCTCGGCGGTGTCGTTCTTCGCCGTCACGACCGCCTTCACGGTCGTCGGATCGATGACGTCGGTCCCCTGGTCGACGCGCGCGGTGACGCTGACCGGGAGGAGGGAGCCCGTCAACGCCAGGGCGTTGGCCGCCGGCATCTGGATCGTGACCGTCACCATGCCGCTCGGCGGCGGCGGGGGCGGTCCGCCCACGCCTCCGGTGCCGGTGCCGACGGCGCCGGTGCCCGACGGCGTCGGATGCGGGTTGTTGTTGTCGTTTCCCTTCGTGCACGCCAGCGCGCCCAGCGCGCAGGCGAAGCCCACGCAAGCGAAACGCACGCAGGCGGAACGATAGATGGCCGGCGCAAACCGCGGCGAGATCACGGCGCGCTCGCGATGGCCGGGCAGATCAGATTGCCGTTGAGGCTGCAGCAATCGACGCGATCGTCCTGGGCGATGTTGCATGCGTTGCCGGTCAGTGCGGGGGCGCCCGAGACCGGGCACGCCAGGTCGCTCGCCACCAGGCAGCCGTTGCAGACGTAGACCGGATAGTCGAACGGGTCCGATTCCATGCTCTGCGACTTGGTGTTGCCGAAGATGCGCACGCGAATGTTGACCAGCATCGAAGTCGACGAGTTGGTCACGTCGCCGGTGGCCAGCACGCGCTGCGCGAGCTCGACGGGAAACGCGTCGACGCCGGCGGCGATCACGCCACCACCGGAGGAGATCGTCGCTGCCCAGGGCAGGCTGTAATGGAGAAGGGCATAGTCCGGCGCGTTGGGATCCTGATTGAGCGTTTTGAAGAGATCCTGCACTTTCGGGGGCAGATAACTCTGCTTCGAGGTGCCGATGTCGACGGCGAAGCTGTTGACGGCGATCTCGTTGGGGTCAGCGCTGCCCGATGACGATGCCGACAGGTTGTTGATGACCAGCGGGAACATCAGGTACGCGGTCGAGGCGCTCGGACTGACCAGGGAAAGGTCGAGGTGACCCTCGCCCCGATAGAGCATCCGATTGGTGTCGATGGTGCAGCCGCCCATCGGCACCTGGTTCTGGATGACCTCGAACTGCCCGGGAATGCGGCCGCAGGCGGCGACCGTTCCGGCGAGGAGGGAAAGGGTCACGACGACCAAAGCCCGCGAGCGGGGCTCGTGAGGAATCATGGGCGCTCCAATTGAGAGATGGCGAGTTGCGATTCGCCGGCTCATGAGTTCGACAGATGACGGCAAGACGGACGAACGGGATGACGAGTATGCGCTCTTCGCCCACTCGTCGGAAATCATTCTCGTCGTTTGTTGATGTTTTCGGCGTGCACGTCAACATTCTTTACGAGCGACAAACTTTACGAGTCGAAAACCGCGTGCGACGCTTGCCGCTGTAAGTGAACGCTCACCTTGTCGGATGCTGTGCAACAAGGACACGAATGTCGGAGGAAACTGTGACGTAGCCGTCGAATTTTCTTCCCGGCTAAAGGTCTTTTGGCTTACGGTCGAGGAGACAAGACGTAACGTGCATCGCGGCCCACAGGGGGGTTATGCGGAGCTTGCGTCGTTCGGACACGCAGACCAGAAGGAGACACTCATGCTCAAGAATCTGATCAAGCTCGTCAAGGACGAGGACGGCATCACGGCCATGGAGTACGGATTGCTGGCGGCCGCAATCGCCGGCGTGCTCATCCTGGTGGCGTTCTTCTTCAGCAACCGTTTGGGCAACGCAATCAACAACGTCTCGGCCCACATCAACTAAGACGGACCGGTCGTCGACCGTGTCCGGTCGTCGCATGTTTTGCCGACGGCCCCGTGGGCAGGGAGACCTGCTCCGGGGCGGCGGCGAACAGGCCGGCGCCGACGGTCGGGACGAGGTCGGGGCGGAGGCGTTGGGCAACAAAGGGTTCGAGCAACCGTCAACGTTGGGGGGAACTTGAAACAGAGTCTTCGTTCAATTCGTTTTGGTTGGTTACGAACTAGAGGCGTCGAACGAGCGAACGAAGCGGCTCTAATCAAGCTGCTGAACGATGAACAGGGCATTACGGCCATGGAATATGGCCTGTTGGCGGCGGCAATCGCCGGCGTCCTGATCATCGTCGCATTCTTCTTCGGCAATCGGCTGGGCAATCAGATCAACCGGATTTCAGTTCACATCAACTGAGCGCTCCGCGCGGAATTCAGGCCGCCGCGAGCGTACAGTCGGCTACAATGTAGCAACGCTCCGCGCGCCGTCCGATGGCCCTTCCGCTTCCTCATCTGATCCCTCTCGGCATCGGGATGCTGGCGGCGGTCGTGTACGACCTGCGGAGCCGCCGAATCCCGAACATCGTGTCGGGCTTCGTGCTGCTCAGCGGGCTGCTCACCGACGGTGCCGACGGCGGCGTGCGCATGGTTCTGAGCGGGCTGGCGTCGTTCGTTCTTCTCGTCGTCGTGATCTATCCAGCCTGGCGATCCGGCGGCCTCGGAGGCGGGGACCTGAAGCTCGCCGCGGCGACCGGCATCTGGGTCGGCTTGCCACACCTCCTGTGGTTAATCCTGGGCACCGCGGTGGCGGGGGGCCTGGTGGCGGGG
>DATFXS010000012.1:0-6857 GCA_035315605.1 Polyangia bacterium | reverse complement strand
ACGACGACGTCGACCCCGTAGAGCGGCGTCCAGATCACCCAGACATCCAGCACGTGCGCCGCGCCGAGGCCGATCGCGAACAGCCCGACCAGCGCATACTGGACCCGCCCGCCGCGCGCCGGGGCGCGCGCCGCCGCCCGCAGCAGCACGACCGCAATGGCCGCCGCCGCCAGCGCGATCAGGGCGTTCGACACCAGCTCGAGCACGACGAGCGACGGCGTCCAGAGGTAGGAGTGCCCCCGGGCCATGAACGCGTCGGTCGAGAACAGCGTCCGCAGGCCGCGCAGCATGCCACAGGCGCACCTTGGATCACGACCGGCGCCAGAAAGTGTCATCCAGCCTGCACTTCTGCGGATGCCTGTTAAGTTCTGAGCAGTTACGCCGTTGATCGGGATCCCCGATCGTGTCTCGCGCGCGTGAAGAAACAGTCTCGGGACGGTCCACCGTCCATCCCACCATCACACGTCGCGATCGGAGCGCGCCGATTCCCCATGGCGACGCGCCTGTGCCGCAGCTCTCGCGGCAAGAGCTGCTGCGCAAGCACTCCGCCGTGTTCGCGGCGCGCCCCGCGCCGGTCAGTGCCGGGCTTCCGTCGGCCTGGCTTCCCGGCACCGAGTTCAGCCGCTACCAGATCGACTCCCGCCTGGCAGCTGGCGGCATGGCGGAGGTCTGGCAGGCGCGGATCAAGGGCGCGCGGGGGTTCGAAAAGCGGATCGTCATCAAGACGATGCACACGGCGCTGCAGGGCCAGCCGGAGCTGGTCCAGATGTTCGTCGGCGAGGCGTCGATCGCCGCGCAGCTCAATCACCCGAACATCGTCCAGGTCCTCGACTTCGGGCGGCTCGAAGGGCGCTACTTCATCGCGATGGAGTACGTCCCCGGCGTCACGCTGCGGGTCGCCCACAAGCGCGCGATCGCCGGCGGCGGACGGCTGCCCGTCGCGGCGGTGCTGCACGTGATGATGGACGTGTGCGACGCGATGGACCACCTCCACGCGGCGTCCGACAGGCACGGCGCGCTCGGGCTCGTGCACCGCGACATCAGCCCCGACAACATCATCATCTCGACGGGCGGCATGGCCAAGCTGATCGACTTCGGGGCCGCGCGCGCCACCGCGCGCACGGCGTCGACGCCGGTCTTCATCGGCAAGTACCGGTACGCGGCGCCCGAACGCATCCGGCGCGACGGCGAGGACTGCCGCAGCGACGTCTACTCGGCCGGCGTGATCCTGTACGAATGCCTGGCCGGCAAGCGTCCCTTCGACGGCACCGACTCCGAGGTGATCGCCGGCTCGCTCGCGAGCCACGCCTGCGACCCGCGCGTGCGCGCGCCCGGCGTGCCCGCGCGCCTGGCCGAGGTGGTCATCAAGGCGACCGCGCAGAATCCGGCCGAGCGCTTCGCGACCGCCGGTGACATGCGAACGGCCCTGGCCGCGTGCCTCGGCGAGGCGCAGGGCTGGAGCCGGCTGCGCGACGTGACCGCGGCTCTGCAGGACCTGTCCCTCGACCCGGCCATGAGCGCCGACGAGAAGGAGGCGGTCCCCGAACCGATCGCGGAGCCGGGCTACGACGACTACGCCGTCTTCGAGCAGGGTGCGCGCGCGCTTTGCGAGGTGGCGATCGCGGACGTGCCGAGGCCGTACAGCAGGCCCGCTCCGTTGCCCCCGCCGCTGCCCGTGCGGTCGGCGATCCCGCCGTCGCTGGCGCGACCGCTGGCCGTTCGAACGACGGCAACGGAACGGACGGCGCGCGGACCCGATCGCGGGCGCTCGCCCCGCTGAGGCTTCAGCGCGGGGCCGCGACCCGGGTGCCGACGGGACAGGCGACGCCGGTGCCGCCCAGGCCGCAATAGCCGTCGGGGTTCTTGGCCAGGTACTGCTGGTGATAGTCCTCGGCGTAGAAGAACTCGGGGGCGGGCGCGATCTCCGTCGTGATCGGCGCGTGGCCGGCCTCTGCGAGCGCGCGGGCATAGGCGTCGCGCGACGCGATCGCCTCCGCGGCCTGCGCGTCGCCGTGGGTGTAGATCGCCGACCGGTATTGCGTGCCGAAGTCGTTGCCCTGGCGCATCCCCTGCGTCGGATCGTGCGATTCCCAGAACACGCGCAGGAGCTCGCCGTAACCGATCTTCTTCGGATCGAACGCGACCTGCACCACCTCCGTGTGCCCGGTCAGGCCGGAGCAGACTTCGCGGTAGGTCGGGTTGGGCGTCGACCCGCCCGCGTAGCCGACGGCGGTGCTGATGACGCCGGGCTGCTCCCAGAACTTCTTCTCCGCGCCCCAGAAGCAGCCGAGCCCGAAGGTCGCCAGCTCGGTCCCCTCGGGGAACGGCGGCTGGAGGCGCGCGCCGTTGACGAAGTGCTTGGCGGGGACCGGCATCTTCTCGGTTCGACCCGGCAGCGCCTCGCCGGGTCCCGGCATCTTCGCCTTGGCTGAGCTCCACATGTTGCGAGCATGTCCCCATGTGCGCTCGCGCGCCAGTGTCACCGATCAGCGACACCCCCGACGCCGTGTTGCCGTCGAGCCAGGCGCGCAAGACCACGCGCCGTCACGGAATTCGCGCCTCGTCTTGGCCCGGCGGTTGCTGAAATCAGAACCCGTGAAGATGAAAACGATCATCGGGACCATGGTTGGGCTGCTCGCGCTGGCGGGCGCCAACGGCGTCGCGCGCGCGGACGTCGCGGCGGTGTTCGCCGACGGCCACGGCGGCATCGAGAACGCCGGCGGCGGCGACATGCCCGGCGCGTCACCTTCGACGACGGGGCTCGGCTATCGGCTGGGCGCCCGGCTGCTGATCTTCGAGGGTTACTACGATCACACCGGGTTCGGCGGCGGCGCGGGGGTCACCCGCGGCATCGTCGGCCTGCGCGGCGGCTTCGGTTCGAACGACGTCCGGCTGGTGTTGCGGGCGGGCGCCGGCGTGATCGACGAGCAGGGCGGGGCGCTGACCGGGCACATGCCCGGCATGCCCAGCCGGGAGGGCGCCGTCGGTCGCGTCGGCGCCGCGCTCGAGGGGCGCGTGGCGCGCATGCTGCTGGTCGGCCTGGGCGTCGACGGCGAGACGTTCGAGCTGCCCGCCATGACGGGCGCGTTCGGGGCGGCGCCATCGACCGTCGGCTCCGACGTCTTCGCCAACCTGCACGTGATGTTCGAGCTCGGCGTCTGATTCAGCTTCAGCGCCGTCAGGGCGTCAGCTGAACCTGGCGGGTGATCCAGGATTCGCCGCCGCGGTCGTCGCTGACGACGACCCAGATGGTCGCGAGGGCGTGGCCGTTCGCGTCCGTCATCAGCGTGCCGAAGTTCGCAACGAAGTCCGATTCGATGTGCACGTGGTCGGTGACGACGAATCCGGGCGGGGGCTCGGTGGACGTCACGAACGGACTGAACGTCGCCAGGTCCGTGTAGAAGTGATAGCGGAGCGTCTCGCGCGCGACCGTGAACGGGACCGCCTTGTGCGTGTCGGGATCGATGATCGTCGTCTCGTACTGTTCGGCGTCTCCGGGCGAGGGCAGGATCCATCTCTGGCTGACGCCCTGGTCAAACGCCAGCGGCACGTCCGGCGGCAGCGTCTCCTGCGGGCCGACCGGCTGCAGCGTGGCGTCGTCGCGGGCGAAGGCGGTGAGTGAATCGATCCGCGGCGTCTGGTTCGGCATCTGCGCGGCGTCGATGCGCTGCGCCCAGTAGAGCACGCGCTTGACGGCGCGGATCTCCTCCGTCCCCGCGTCGACCTTGATGTCGAGGGTCAGCGGCATCCCGAGGTCGAAGCCGCCGTGCAGGTTGCCGAACTGGTCCGGGAAGATGTCGGTCATGAAGGCGACGGTCAGCTGTTCGACGGTCGGCTGCACGGTGACGCTGGTGCCGTTCGGGACCGCGCCCGACGTCAGCAGCCAGGTCGTCGGGCTGTTCTCGTCGCACAGCGCGCTGCCGACCGTGGTGCGCGCGCCGCCCGACGGGAAACCGGCCGGGCCCATGCCGCTGCCCGCCGGCGCCGGCGCGAACGGGTTGTTGGGGCAGGCGCTGATCGTGTAGGTCACGGTCCGTCCGCCGCCGGCGGGATCGATGATCAGCGGCGTCACCGTGATGGGCGGGTTGTTGGCCACCACCGGCATGGACGGGTCCGTCAGATCGGCATCGAGGATCACCTCAGACGGCTCGACATCCACCGCCAGCACGCGCAGGTCGACGACCAGCGACGGGTTGGCGAAGTTGGTGCACGCCGCCATCGGCAGCGCGCAGACGAACGCGAGGGCCAGCCGCGCGCGCATCAGAATCGCCCCCGGATCCCGAGGATCGGCAGGATCGGCACCCCGCGCAGCGGCGCGGACTGGCGCGACCGGTAGTCGTACAGGATCGCCTCCGGGTTCTCCGAATTCAGCACGTTGATGACATCCAGGTAGATGCCGAGCACCCACCGATCGAACGTGAACCGGCGTTCCACGCGAACGTCCAGCTGGCTGAAGGTCGGGTTGCGCGCCGATCCGGGCGCGCCGGTCTGGCGCGTGTAGGTGCCGTAATCGGCGTCGAAGAACGATCCGGTGACCGGCGTGCGCGGCGTGCCGCTGGTCAGCTGGTAGCTGACGCCCGCCTGCCAGTCGTGCAGGCTGTAGCTGGCGACGACGATCAGGTTGTGCGGCTGATCGAACTGGCCGGGGCGCCACGACAGGTCACCGCCGTTGCGCGGGACGCCGTTCATCATCATCGGCACACCCTCGGCCAGGTTGCCCGCGATCTCCGACTTCGACAGCGTGTAGGCGATCCAGCCGTAGAAGTGCTCGGTGATGTTGTGGCGGAGCAAGAGCTCGAGGCCGTAGGCCCGGCCGCGGCCCGTGCTCGAGAAGTGGTCCACGCTGGCCACCGGCAGATCGTGCCGGCGCACGAAGAACACCGTCGCGCTCAGCTCGTCGGCGTCGGTGAAATGTTTCAGGACGCCGACCTGGTATTGATCGGCCCAGGGCAGCGCGAGGTTCGGGTTGCCGTACACGCGATCCAGGAACTGCGGCGTCGGCAGCTCGTGGTAGACGCCGACGGCTGCCTTCAGCGCGAGCCGCGGCCTCACGTCCCAGCGCGCCGCCAGCCGCGGATCGGTGGAGTACTTGTCGGTGGCGACGACGTGGTAGTAATCGAACCGCAGCCCAGGGATGAGGCGCACCTGCGGCGTCACGTTCAGCTGCGCCTCGACGTAGGTGGCGGGCGCGATGTCGTACAGCGACCGTTCCAGGTTCGTCGCCGGCATCATGGTCATGCCGATCGTCCGGCCGTCGCGCGGCAGCGGGACGTCGTCGTAGTGCGCCCAGTCGTAGGAGAGGACGAAGTCGAGCCCGGCCGAAAGCGCGAACGCGGGGCTGAAGCGGCGGTTCACCTCCTCGCGGCCGTACAGGCGGTGGTAACGCTGGTAACCGTCGAACACACCGGTCACGAAGCTCATGTCGCCGTAGCCGTAGGTCGCCGACAGGCGCGAGCTCCAGTTGCCCAGCGACCCGACCCACTCGCCCATCACGTGGTGAAAGCCGATGTGGTTACTGTCGGTCAGCGCGACGCTGGGATCCTGGGCGATCACCTTGAGCGAGTCGCTGCTGCCGTACGCCAGCAGCGCGACGCGGCCGCCCCCCGGGAGATCCTTGTCGGCGCGCGCCTGGTAGTCCCAGTAGACGGGCGCGACGGTGATGAACGTCGACCCGACCTTGGACGGGATGAAGTAGGGCAGAAGCTCGTCGATGTAGCTGCGCCGCACGGCGAAGGCGGTGCGGACGCCGCCCGGCGCCGGCCCCTCGACGAACGCCGACGAATCGCGCAGGTTGATGTCGACCGCGCCGTGCAAGGTCCGGCCGACGTCGCTGTTGATGCCGACGTCGACCACGCCGCCGATGAAGCGGCCGTAGCGGACGCCGAAGCCGCCCGGATAGAAATCGATCTTGTCGATCAGGTTGCCGGTGAACACCGACGGTCCGGCCAGGAAGTGGTAGAGGACGGGGATCGGCTCCCCGCCGATGAACACGCCCGTGTCGGCCGGGTTGGCGCCGCGCACGATCAGAAGGCCGAGGCCGAACGGCGCCCGCGCGACGCCGGGCAGGTTCTGCAGCACGCGCAGCGGATCGCCGATCGTTCCCGGCACGGTCGTCAGCTCCGTCTTGGTCAGCGTCTGCTTCGTCTCTTCGGGGTGCTCCGCGCGCGCGCGCACGCGGGTCTCGTGGATGGCGTCCGGGCGCTCGCGCGCGAAGCAGCTCCATTCGACCGGCGATGGTCCGCCCAGCTCGGCCGCGGTGAAATCGCGGACGCACGCCTCGTGCATCGTGTCGGCGACGATCACGCGCAGATCGCCCGGGCTGGCCAGGCGGACGTCGAAATGTCCATCGTCGTCGCTGGCGCCGACGACCTCGGCCGGGCGGTCGCCGCCGTTCGCTGCCGCCCCGCGGCGAATGATCGCGACGTCGGCGCCGGCGATCGGCTCGCGCGTGCCGCGCGTGCGGATGCGGCCATGCACGACCACCCGCGTCGGGGCGGCCGGCGCGGGCGTCGCGGCGTCACCGGCAACGGGCGGACCGGCGTCGGGGGTGGCGCTGTCGGGCGCGCCACCATCCGGCGCCCCTGTGTCCGGCGCCCCGCCGTCGCCCGTGCCGCCGTCGCCGGGGGGCGCGGCCGCCATCCGCGGCATGAAGTGAATGGTGTAGGAGATCCGGATCGGCGACGGCTTGCCGTCGACTTCCGCGGGGAAGAACTCCATCTCGCGCGCGGCGGCGGCCGCCGCCTCGTCGAAGCCGTGCCCGGCCGAGCCCGTGACCGCCACGGCGGTGACGCGGCCGTCGGCGGCGATGTCGATCGCCAGCGTCACGTCTCCGGCCACCCCGGCGTCCAGCGCCTCCG
>DATFXS010000011.1:0-3882 GCA_035315605.1 Polyangia bacterium | reverse complement strand
CCCCGCCAGCGTCACGACGCCGTTGTTGGTCGTCACCGCGAGGTCCAGGCGGCGCAACTCGCTGTCGGCCAGGAGCTGGCGCTTGACGCCGTTCGTGATCGCGTCGTCCCCGACCGCGGTGCCGCCACCGGGCTCGACCTGTCCGGTCGCGGCGACCGGCTGCGGCGCGGGCTCGTCCGCGAGAACGACCACGCCTTTCGTGAGCGCGAGCGCGCCCGCCACCAGAGCCGCAACACCGAGTAACCGTTTCATCGCCCACCTCCCCCATGGTTAAACCTGAGGTCGCGCGGAGGTCGGGCAATGCCCGCGGCGGTTCAGCAGCCGCCGGCGCGGCGCTCACGCTTCTGTCGGAAGGCCGAGCGCGTGCCAGCGGATCATTCCGCCGGAAAGGTTTGCGGCACGCGAGAAACCGGCCTGCTCCAGGATCAACGACGCCTCGGCCGAGCGGCCGCCCGACCGGCAAACCGCGACCACCGGGCGATCGCGCGGCAGCTCACCGAGCCGCGCGCGCAGCTGCCCGAGCGGAACGTGACGCGCGCCGGGAATCCGCCCGAGCTCGCCGTTCCATTCGTCCACCTCGCGTACGTCGACGACCTGCACATCCGCGAGGTGTTCGCCCAGCCATTCCGCGTCGACCTCGAGCACGCCCGCGAACGTCCGCCGCGCCGGCGCCCACTGCGGCTCGCCCGCGCCCAGCCCGTCGATCGGGCGGCCGCAGCGCAGGTTGGCCGGCAGCGCGACGTCGATCTGCTTCGGGTGCGGCAAGCCGAGGTTCGCCATGAACCCGACGAAGTCCGCCTCGCTGCGCGAGCCGCCGAGCCGCGGGTTGAACGCGCGCTCCTCCCCGATGCTGCTCGCGAGCCGCCCTGCGTAGTCGTGAGCCGGGTAGACGGCGCAGTCAGCGGGCAACGCGAACAGCTTGTCGTGCACCGACCGGTACATGCGGCGCGCGTCGCCCTCCTGGAAATCGGTGCGCCCCGCGCCGCGGATCATCAGCGAGTCGCCCGTGAACACGGCCTTGCGATCGCCGGTCACGTAGCTGACGCAGCCGCCGGTGTGACCGGGGGTCGACAGCACCGACAGCGTCTCGCCCCCGAAGGTGACGACGTCGCCCTCGCGGACCTGTCGATCGGCGCCGGCGGCGCCGCCGTCAGCCGACACGACGATCGCGCTGCCGAGCCGCGCGTGAAACAGCCAGGCGGCCGTGACGTGGTCGGCGTGGACGTGCGTCTCCAGCGTGCAGCGCAGCGTCAGGCCCAGCTCGCGCACCAGCGCCGCGTCGCGCGCGTATTGCTCGAACACGGGATCGATCAGCACGGCGTCGCGCGTCGCGCCGTCGGCCAGCAAGTACGTGTACGTCGACGACCGACTATCTACGAGCTGACGGAAGATCATGGGCGCGCAGACATGCTAATCATCGTCGGTCCGGGGTCCGTCGGAATCGTGAGCCATTGCGCCTGCTTGTGCTACTGCAGTTCTAAGGCGCCTCGCCCCATAAGTGTGGTGAAATGCCGTCAGTGTTCGACCCCCTCATCATCGCCAGCGGCGCCTTCGTCGGCTTCGCGGTCGGCCTGACCGGCATGGGTGGCGGGGCCCTGATGACGCCGATCCTCGTGCTGCTGTTCGGCGTCGAGCCGCTGACCGCCGTGTCGAGCGACCTCGTCGCGTCGGTGATCATGAAGCCGATCGGCGGCGCCGTTCACTGGAAACGGGGCACCGTTCAGAAGTCGCTGCTGAAGTGGCTGGTGATCGGGTCGGTCCCGACCGCGTTCCTCGGCGTGCTGCTGCTCCGCAAGCTCGGCTCGGGCGCGGCGCTGCAGGGCGGGGTCAAGCTGGCGCTCGGCGTGGCGTTGCTGGTCGTGGTCACGGGGCTGGTCGTGAAGCCCCTGCTCAGTCTGCGGCACCGCCCGGGTGACAGCATGATCCCGTTCGTCGTGAAACCGATCCCGACGCTGCTCGTCGGCATCATCGGCGGCCTCATCGTCGGCCTCACCTCGGTCGGCTCCGGATCGCTGATCATCATCATGCTGATCATGCTGTATCCGCGGATGCGGCTGGCGGAGCTGGTCGGCACGAACCTGGTGCAGGCCGTTCCGCTGGTCGCCAGCGCCGCGCTCGGCCACCTGCTTTTCGGCAGCTTCAAGCTCGGTCTCACGGCGTCAATCGTGATCGGCAGCGTCCCCGGCGTGTTCATCGGCGCTCGCTTCTCGTCACGGGCGCCCGACTATCTGATCCGACCGGCGCTGATCGTGGTGCTGACGCTGTCGGGCCTGAAGCTGATCGGCCTCCCGAATAAAGCGCTCGGTCTCGTCGCCCCCCTCGCGATCGCCGGCGGCGCCAGCTATACGCTGTGGGCCTGGCGCCGCGCGCGCCAGCGGCGCGCCGCCTACGCCGAGAGCGCCTCGCACGCCGCCGGTGTGGGCCGCGGGATCGCCCCGGCTCCGGCCGCGCCGGCCGCCGACCGCGCCGGCTCCTGATCCCGCCGCCCGTTCAGGGCCGCTCGTCGACGCCGTCGGGATCGCTCGGCGGCAGCGTCGCGTTCTCGTCCTCGGCGGCCGCGCGCCGGTGGCGGCGATGGTGGCCGCTCTCTTCGGCCGGGGCCCGCTCCGGCGAAAGACGCGCGCCGCGGGGCTGGGGATCGGACGCCGGAACGGGGATCGCCGCCGGCACACGCGCCGCAACGGCGGCGACCGCTGCCGGCGCTGCGTGCGCTTCCCGGCTCGCGGGCCGCCAGCGTTCGACGACGACCAGGGCCATCATGACGGTCGCGAGCAGGCCGCAGACGGCCGCCACGCGCCACCACCAGACCTCGGGCCGCGCCGCAGACGTCGGCGGCACCTGGCGAGCCGACGTCGCTTCGTCCGGCTCCGAGATGGGCACTTCGATCGTCGGCAGAGCGGCGGACTTGGGCGCCGGCACCGGCGCCGCGCGCCGCTGCGCCTGCTCCCGCACGCAGCGCTCGATGACCGCCTGTCTCTCGGCCCGCTCGGCCGCAAACGCCATCGAAACGACCTTGCCCAGGCTGCGTGAGTGCGAATCGGCGGCGCCGACCAGCACGCCCTCCAGCTCCATCTCCAGATCCGCGGCCGTCTGATAGCGCCGCTCGGGATCGACATCGAGGGCGCGCGCGCAGATCGCGTCCAGACCCGCCGGCAGGCTGCCGTCGGACGGAACGGGCAGCGCCGGCATCGGCCGTCCGGCCGCCAGATGCGCGACGATGTCGACCTCGGTCATCCGGTGCCACATCCGTCGCGCCGCCAGCATCTCCCACAGCATCACGCCGACCGCGAAGATGTCCGAGCGCCGATCGATCGTCGCGCACTGCAGCTGCTCGGGCGCCATGTAGGCGAGCTTTCCCTTGATCGCGCCGGGCCGCGTGTGGTGCGAAGCCGCCAGGGTCTTGGCGACGCCGAAGTCGACCAGCTTCACCTGCCCGTCGTAGGTGACGAACACGTTCTGCGGGCTGACATCCCGGTGCACCACGCCCAGCGGCGAGCCGTCGATGTCGGTCAGCGTGTGCGCGTGCTCGAGCCCGGCCAGCACGCGGGTCAGGATCCGCAGCCGCAACGGCAGGCCGAGGTCGTTCGAATCGCGGAGCAGGCGGTTCAGGATCCGGGTCAGCGGCTGACCGTCGAGGTATTCCATCGCGATCGCCAGCTCGCCGTCGCCGGTCAACACCTCGTACGTCTGCACGACGTTCGGGTGATTGAGGCGCAGCGACAGCCGCGCCTCGTCGAGGAACATCGTGACGAAGTCGGGATCCGTCGCCAGCTCCGGCCAGATCCGCTTCAGCACCTCCAGCCGCCAGACGCCGCCGCCCGCGTTCACCATCGTCAGCAGGACTTCGGCCATCCCGCCGCGGCCAATCTGCGCGACTGGCTC
>DATFXS010000010.1:0-2823 GCA_035315605.1 Polyangia bacterium | reverse complement strand
GACCCGCGAGATCGGCCGACGCGCGCCCAAGGCGCGCGTGCTGATCGTGAGCGCCCACGACCAGGTGAACGACGTGCTGGACGCGCTGGAGGCCGGCGCCGCCGGATACGCGCTGAAGAGCGACGGTCCGGAGACGCTGATCGAAGCGATCCGCGTGGTGAGCCGCGGACAGCGCTACGTGGCGGCGTCGCTCGCGCCGCGGCTGGCGGCGTTCGAAGGGCGCCGCCGGCGCGCCAGCGACGTGCTGGGGATCCTGTCGGCGCGCGAGCGCGAGGTCTTCCGGCTGGCCTCGGAGTGCGTGATCGCGCGCGACATGGCGCGCGAGCTGTGCATCGCGCGCAAGACGGTCGACACGCACCTCAATCGCATCAATCGCAAGCTCGGGCTCCGCAACATGGCCGAGCTCGTACGGCTCGCCGCGAGCCTGGGGATGATCCACACGGCGCGGACGCCCCGGCCCGATTCGGGCGCGAGCCCGACCCAGACCGAGGAGTGAAGTCTCAGGTCGTGCGCGTCGCGACCCGCAACGCGGGGAGCGGCGCCCGCTTGCGCTGCTGCCGGCGCGACATCAGCAATCCGTACGCGGTCAGCAGCACGAAACCGACCAGCACGTAGGCAATGACCACCGGGATCAGATGCCGTCCCTGGCGCGTCAAAGACGCCAGCGCCAGGGCCAGCGCGGGAAAGCGCATCACGCTGGCCGCGGCGACGACGCCGCGTGTGCCCGGATCGGATCCGCCCATCAGGTGACCGATCACGATCGCGCCCAGCGCCGCCAGGGCGCAGGCGAGCCAGCCCACGCCGCCGATCCCGGCCAGAGCTTTCCAGGTGAGGGCGAGGGCCGCGAGCACCAAGACCAGAAGCGACACGGTGAGGATCTTGGACAACCACGGCCCGACCGCACTCGCGAACCGCGGCGAAAGGCGCGCCGCACCCAATCCCACCAGCAGCGGAACCAGCGCGCGCCCCAGCACGACCTTGGCGACCGCGCCGACGCCGATCTGAACGTCGCTGTGGAAGGCGGCGGCCAGCGCGGCAAAAGCGATCGGGACGAACGCCAGGCTGAGCACCAAGACGATCAGGTTCAGGTCCAGCGCTTCGCGCGCCGCGGGCGTCGTCGGGCCCATCCGCTTCATCGCCGCGACCGGGCCGATGCCGACCGCGAGCGTCGCGACAAGCAGGCCGCCGCGAATGACCGGCGACAGCGGCAGCAGCAGCACGACCATCACCACCCAGAGCGGCACCAGGATCAGGACCGCCACCAGATCGCGCGTGAGCGCCCCCGGCCGCCGCCAGAGGCGCCGCTCGCCCTCCCCGGCTCTGGGCGCCCGCAGCCCGGTCGTGAATGACGCCAGCGGTATCAGCACCGCGAGCAGGACCTGAAACACATCCTGGATGATGGGTCTCATGATCCTGATCTGGGTCGGCGGCGCGCGCTCGGTCCCTAAGGCCCCGGCCTGATTCGCGCCGCCCCGTCAGGATTGCGGACCGGACGGTTCACTTACCGGATCGGATCATCGGACTACCGACCGGTAACGACAATTTCGCTGCGCCGGTTCTTGGCTCGACCTTCGGCGGTGTCGTTGCTAGCAATCGGCGTCTCCTGGCCGAGGCCGGCGGTCTCGATCTTGGAGGCGTCCACGCCGCGGTCGACGAGCTCGTTCTTCATCGACTCGGCGCGCGCCTGCGAGAGATCGAGGTTCGACTCCGCTGTGCCGATGTTGTCCGTGTGGCTCTCGATGCGGATGCTCGCCGACGGGTGGGCCTTGAGCACCCCCGCGATGTCGTCGATGGTCTTCATCGACTCCGGGGTCGGTTTCGCCGAGGCGAACGGGAAGTTCAGCGGCGTCGGCGCGAAGGCCTGCGGTGTCATCTCACCACGCGCGCCCAGGAAGGCGGCCATGTCCTCGAGGCTCCCGGGTTCAATCCCCTTCGTCTCGGGCGCCGGCGCGGCCACCTCGGGTTCGGGGGCCGGGGCGGGCGTCGTCTCGATGGGCGGCGTCGCGCTCGGAAGCGGCACGGGCTGGGTCAGCTCCGGCGGCGGCGGCAGCCTCGTCGGGGCCGGTCGCCGCAGCCCGCGCAGCAGCGGGATGGCCAGCAGCGCCAGCGCCACGAGGATCACCGGGATCACCCAGCTTCGCCGGGGCGCCTCCAGTTCGCGGATCGCCGGACCGGTGACGATCCGTTCGTCGTAACCACGTTCCGACGCGGCGACCGCCATCCGACTGTGCCCGTTGAACAGGGACGCGACCGGACCCGGCAGGCGACGGACCCACTGCCCGCGTTGCTCGCGAAACAGCGTCTGCAGCGCGCCCGGGCCCAGACCTCCTGACGATTTGGCCAGCGCGGCGACCGCAACGGTGGCCACGCCGCCCATCAACTTGTGAGCCGAATCGGCCTTGATGCCGCTCGTGCTGGCGACCGCCGCTGCGATCGACGAGGATCGCGGCCCCAGCTCGTCGTCGATCAGGCTCGCCGCGTGCTCGCTCGCCGGCGTCGCGCCCGACGGAAACAACGACCGATCTTCGTCTTCAGACAAAGTCGAACGGCGTTTCTCGTCGATCACGTCCTTGAGGTGCCGCGCCCCGCTGTCCGAGCTGGCGACATCGGAGAGCGCCGTCAGAACGGATGGAACGGCCGCGGTCAGCGCCGTCGCCGTCGAGCCGCGGTCTTCATTCAACTGCGAGGCGGCGTTGCGGATGACGTCCGGCGTGATCTGGCGGCTGACAATCCCCATCAGATCGGGCGTTATCGAAGTCGTTTGCGGCATGAGCTCACCTCGCTTTCCACCGACAAGCGCTGCATCAGGCGCGCCACTTGATT
>DATFXS010000009.1:0-17218 GCA_035315605.1 Polyangia bacterium | reverse complement strand
ACAACGTCTCGCTCTGGGTGATGCAGAACGGGACCGTCGCGCACGATCTCACCCTGCAGTCGACGTACACCTGCGCGCAGGGCGGGGGTGCGCAGACGCCACCCTCGACGATGACCGCGCCGATGGTCGCGCCCGGCGCCTGGACCCAGCTCTCCGGCACCGTCACGCTGCCGCCGCCCAACGCCATGCCGGGCTGCAAGATGACCACCGCGGCCGTCTACGTGATGCAGGAGGGCACGGCCTGCGGCTCCGGCTCCGGGCAGGTCGAGTGCCCCGACCTCTACGTCGACGACGCCTCGATCACGATGCCGATGCCGACGCCCTGACGGGCGGGCGCGGCCCGGCAAACGGCCGCACGTGGTCTGAGCAGAAAACCGCCGCAGCGCGACCTCTCAGACGCCACGACATGTGGGCCTGCGGCGCCGCAATCAGCACCTTGCGGCGCCCACGCGCCGTCCCACGCACGTTACGCGCTCAACAATGTTCGTACGCGCGTTCGTTGAGATAAATACAACAATGTATTTGCGTGATTCTGCAAACTGCCTCGGCAAAATAATGTCGAGAGAACTTGTACAACCGACGATACCGTCGGTGCATCAGTACTGCGCGATCAATCGAAGGAGAACTGTACATGCGCAAGTGCCGGGGCCTGATTGTCTTCGCTTCCACGTGCCTGGCGATGCAGATTGCCGGCTGCTCCAACGATCAGCCGCCGCCGCCGGACACGGGAACCGTCGCGGTGGCGCTCACGTCGATCCAGAACGACTGGGAGGACGGATCGCTGCAGGGCTGGTTTCCGTTCGGCAGCCCGACGCTGACGAACTCGACGGAGCAAGCGCTGACGGGCACGCACAGCCTGAAGGTCACGAACCGCACCGCCACGTTCATGGGCCCGGGCATCAGCCTGACCGGCCAGGTGACGGCAGGCGTGAACTACCGCGTCTCCGTGGCGGCGCGATTGGTTGCGGGCCAGGCGCCGACGACGCTGCGGGTGACCGTCCAGCGGACCCTGAGCGACGGGACGACCGCGTTCGACACCGTCGTCGGGAGCACCAACGTCACCGACCAGGCATGGGTGACGATGACCGGCAACTATTCGTTCACGGCGACCAACACGACCGGCCTGATCCTCTACGTGGAGTCAGCGTCGGCGACCGCGTCGTATTACATCGACGCGTTCTCGCTGGTGCAGGCGTCGATCACCTACGACTTCGAAGACGGCACCGCGCAGGGCTGGTTCCCGTTCGGCAGCCCGACGGTCGCCAACTCGACCGATATCGCGAACACGGGCACGCACAGCCTCAAGACCACGAACCGCACCGCCAGCTTCATGGGCCCGGGCGTCAGCCTGCAGGGTCAGCTGACCAAGGGGGCGACGTACCAGGTGACCGTGTCCGTCCGCATGGTCGCGGGGCAAGCGATGACCACGATCTTGCCCACCTTCCAGCGAACGCCGACCGGCGGCAGCGCGCAGTTCGACACCGTCATGACGATCTCGAACGTGACCGACGCGCAATGGTTCACGGCGACCGCGCTCTATTCGTTCAACACCGATAACTCGGGTCTGATCTTCTACGTCCAGACGCAGTCGGGAAATACGTCGTATTACATCGACACGGTCAGCATCACGCTGGTCGCGGGGCCGCCGATCATCCCGCCGCCGAACACGACCGGCGCGTCCGCCGACTTCGAGAGCGGAACGCTGGAAGGTTGGTCGTCGCGCACGGGCGGTGAGATGGTCGCGAACAGCATCGCCGACGCGCACGGGGGCACCCACAGCCTGCTGACCACCAACCGCACCCAGACGTTCCAGGGCCCGGCGTTCAACGTCACCAACGTGATGTTCAACGGCTCGCGCTACTTCGTGTCCGTGTGGGCGAAGCTGGCGCCCGGCCAGCCCGACTCGCAGCTGCGGGTCAGCCTGCAACGCAACGCCGGAGGGGTGACGACCTTCCACACCGTCGTCGGCAACACCACGGTCACCGCGAACGCGTGGGTCCGCCTGCAGGCAACCTTCAATGACGCGCTCGCCAACTCGTCGCTGACGATGTACGTGGAGACGAACAGCGGCACGGCGTCGTTCTACATCGACGACTTCAGCATCACGTTCCTGCAGCCGGCGGTCGCCGAGCGTGACATCCCGTCGGTCTACCAGACGATGGCGCCGTTCTTCCCGATCGTCGGCGCCGCCGTCATCCCCGCCGACATCACGGGCGAGCCGGGCTTCCTGCTGTCCAAGCACTTCAACAGCATCACCTCGGGCAACGACATGAAGTGGGACGCGACCGAGAAGACCGAGGGCGTCTTCACGTTCACGAATGCAGACGCGCAGGTGGCGTTCGCCAAGGCGAACAATATGCACGTCCGCGGGCACACGCTGGTCTGGCACAACCAGACGCCGGCCTGGGTGTTCACCGACCCGACCACCGGCCAACCGATGTTGCCGTCGGACGCGAACCGGACGCTCTTGATCCAGCGCATGCAGAACCACATCCAGGCCGTGATGACCCACTTCGGCAACGACGTACCGATCTGGGACGTCGTCAACGAGCCGGTCGATCCGGCGCAGGCGGACGGCTACCGCCGCAGCCCCTGGTTCAACATCATCGGCCCGCAGTACATCGAGCTCGCGCTGCAGGCCGCGCGCGCCGCCAACCCGAACGCGAAGCTGTACATCAACGACTTCGACACGACGAACCCGGCCCACCGCGATCCGCTGCTGGCGATCGTCCGCGACCTCAAGAGCCGCGGCATCCCGCTCGACGGCTTCGGGCACCAGATGCACAACAACATCGAGTACCCGCCCGTCCAGACGATCATCGATTCCATCAACATGTTCGCGACGGTGCCCGGCATCGAGCAGTCGGTCACCGAGCTCGACTACAGCATCTACGGCTTCTCGGGCCCGAACTCGGTGCCGTTCACCAGCTACACGGACATCCCGCAGAGCCGCCACACCTCGGTCGGCTACAGCTACCGCAACTTCCTCCAGGCCATCGAGTCGACCGGGAAGATCGTGTCGATGACGATCTGGGGCACCTCGGATGACAAGTCGTGGTTGACGTCGTCGACCAAGGTGGACGCGCCGCTGCTGTTCGACCCGTCGCTGAAGAAGAAGCCCGCCTACTGGGCCTTCGTCGATCCGTTGCAGCTCCCCGGCGCCGACCTGTCGAGCGCGATGAGCGCGGCGCCGATGACCGTGCCGGCCGGACAGGCGGTCGCCTACACCATCACGGTCACGAACAACGCCGACGTGAACCAGCCGTCCTTCGCCCCCACCGACGACGATCTGCCGGCGACGAACGTGTCGCTGACGACGGCGGTCCCGACCCACACGACGTTCCAGTCGCTGACCGCGCCCGCCGGCTGGTCGTGCGCCTCGCCGGTCCTGGGCGGCACGGGTGCGGTCCAGTGCACGAACCCGTCGCTGGCGGTCGGTGCGACGGCCACGTTCACGCTGACCGTCACGCTGGCCGATTGCGCGGCCGCCAACGGGTCGACGATCACGGCGTCGGCGAACGTCACGTCGTCGACCGCGGACCCGAACCCGGCGCCGAACAACGCGTCGTCGACGTCGATCCAGGTGTCGAACCCGGCGCCCGTGATCACGGCCAACGGCTCGCTCGACACCACCGTCGAATGCGCGACGTCGTACACCGACGCGGGCGCCACCGCCGCCGACATGTGCCAGGGCACCGTCGGCGTCACGTCGTCGAGCACGGTCGATGTCGGCCACGTGGGCAACTACGCGGTCACCTACAACGCGTCCGACGCAGCCGGCAGCCCGGCCACGCCGGTCGTGCGCTCCGTGCACGTGACCGACACGACCGCGCCGGTCGTCAGCGTGGCGGGCCCGAATCCCGCGACGCTGGAGTGCGGGACCGCCTTCGCCGATCTCGGCGCGACCGCCGCGGACAGCTGCGTCGGCGCCGTGTCGGTGTCGACGGCGGGGACCGTCGACGCGGCCACGCCCGGCAACTACACCCTCGGTTACACGGCCACTGACCCGTCCGGCAACACCGGCAGCGCCAGCCGCCTCGTCACCGTCAGCGACACGACCCCCCCGGTGGTCACGGTGCTGGGCGCGAACCCGGCCACCGTCGAGTGCGCGACCAGCTTCGCCGACCCGGGCGCGACCGCGGCCGACGTCTGCGCGGGCCCCGTCCCGGTCCTGGAGACCGGCGCGGTCGACGTCAGCACGCCCGGCAACTACACGCTCGGCTACCTGGCGACCGACCCATCCGGCAACACCGGCAGCGCCAGCCGCCTCGTGACGGTCAGCGACACCACCGCGCCGACGATCATCGTCGTCGATCCGATCACGCTCAGCCCGCCCAACCACAAGCTTCACAGCTTCGCGATCGCGGATCTGGTGCGCAGCGTGATCGACGCCTGCAGCCAGGGCCTCGGGATCGCCGACGTGGTGATCACCAAGGTGACCAGCGACGAGCCCGACGACGACGGTGCGTGTCGCAAGGACGACGACGACGACGACGACCACGACGCGGACGACGACGATGAATGCCACCACGGCCACGGCCACAGCCGCCGGCCCACGGAGCACGACATCGCCATCGGGTCGGACTGCCGGTCCGTCAAGCTGAGCGCCGAGCGCGACGGTTTCGGCAACGGCCGCGTCTACACCATCTACGTCCACGTCACCGACGTGGCCGGCAACCGCAGTGACGCCGTCGTCAAGGTGATGGTGCCCCGCAACCCGCACTTCCCGACCGCCATCGACGACGGTCCGCACTTCACGGCGCAGAGCGCCTGCCCGTAGGCGCTCCGCTCGGCATCTCTTCGGGGGCGGCGGGGGACGGGGCGCTTCCTGGCGTTGCGCCTCGACTCCGCTTCGGTGGGCTGCCCGGCGGTCCGATGGCCGGAATCAGCCGATGCTGACGGGGCGCTGGTCAGCGGGAAGGGCGATCAGGCGTCCGAGGAGGTCTTCCAGGCGCTCCTGATCCTGGTCGGTCTTCGGATCGATCACGATCCCGAAGCCGCCCGGGCTGAACGCCGTGCGGAACTCGATGCGGGCCACCCGCCCACGGCAAGCGATGTGGACCAGCTCGTCGCCGGCCTTGCCGGGCCCCGCCGCCGCGATGACGATCTCGATCTCGGCTCCGGGAACCAGATCGCCGTGATCCCTGGGCCGTCCGTCCAGGAACACGCCGGTCGCCGAGATGTTGCGGACCGCCAGCAGATGCGCCTCTCCGCCGGACACCAGCTTCGCCTGCGCGGCGACTTGGAAGCGCGGGGCGGCGCGGCGTTCAGCGGGATCGTTCCGTCCCTCCATCCTTATAGGAATCGGTCGTTTCGCGAACAGCTGAAGCTCGGCCGTCGTCGTGCCCAGGGACAGAGTCGAACTGTCTACACACGGATTTTCAGTCCGTTGCTCTACCAGTTGAGCTACCTGGGCGTTTGCTAAGTGAGTGCGGTACTTACGCCATCCCCGGCCGATCCGTCAACAGCCAGGGATTCCGCCTCAGTCGCTCTCGCAATCTCCGCGCGCTGCCCACGTTTCGCCGACGTCGAAGTCGAAGTCATGAACGTGCCCGAACTTGGGCAACCACGAAAGCCCATACGAGAAACCGGTTACCGGTTCTGAATCCGACGAGTAGGCCAGCGGCAAGTAAGCGAAACGCGCACCGAGTCGCAGGCCCACGTGGTTGCTCCGCGGCCCGATTGTGAAGACCGGCCCGGCGCTCCCGCCGAGGAGAAGTGCCTCGCAGCTAGACGTGAGCGGCCCGACGGCGCCGTTCAGCGTGCCGAAGAGGCGCACGACCGCGATCTCGCTGTGGGGCGAGACCTCGATTCCCGCGGTCAAGGACGCGATGGCCGCGTCGACCCGAGGCTCGGCCGCCACCACGGATTCGAACGAGGCGCCGAAGAAAAAGCGGCGCTCGGACGTGAACCCCACCTTGAGCCAGACGATGTGGGGGTGGTCAAGCGCCCCCGCGACATAGGTCTGGGCCCTCGTCGGCCTGGAGCCGAGCAGGAGAAAAATCGCTGCGCCAAGGCCGATCAGCCACGGCGTGCGTCGCGCTGTCCGCATCAGCGGCCCGGACGCGGGTCGATTTCGATGTGCGAACATTCTGCGCGGTGCAGTCAGCAAGCAACGTGCCGAGCGCGACTCAGCTCACCCATGGCGCAAACCGGCCGAGATCCGCGCCTGTCTCGCGTCAGCGCGCCTTCACGACGTGTGAGGATTGTCAGAACCTGGACAGTCTCGTCGGACCGCACGCGGGCCCGGACGCCGGATTCGGCTGCGACCGGCCGAAACGAAGCTGATACGGAGGGCCAGCTTGATGCGGCCCTGACCGTGGGGTAGCCTTCCAGGCGTTTTGCGCCCCCTGTGGGCGCTGCCCCCGAATGCTGAACCTCCTCGCGACCCTGGTCGTCACCGCGCTTCCGGCCTCGCCGGGTGGGCTGTCTGCCTGCCCGGATCCGACGCCGCCCAGCGCCGATGTGGCGTTCGGCGAGTGCGGCGAGGTCGCGCCGCTCGACCTGTGGTACCGCGTTTCGCGCTTCGCCGACGCCGATCCGGGTGGGGTCGGGGCGGGGCCGGCGCGGCGCAGCCAGGCGAACCGGGTCGCGTCGTGCGACGCGCCCCAGACGCCGGCGCAGGTGCCGTCGCCGCAAGCGCCGCCCGCGGCGCTGTTCGCGCTGCCGACGCTGCTCGACATCCAGATTCCTCTGCGCTTCGAAGCCGACGCGCACGCCCTGCCGGCACGCGCGCTCGCGCCCCCGGAACGTCCGCCCCGCGCCTAGCTGCAGGGAAGTGACGGTTTCGCGCGTGTGCGGGTGGGCCGCGCCACCCGCGCGCGTTCGGTTTTGAATTTGGCGCGCGGTGTGACCGGAATTTGAAAATGGAGTCGAACATGTCTGACACAAGCGTAAAGACTGAAAGCAAGAAGGGATTCGGAGCCGGGAGCGTGCTCGCCATCGCGATGACGACGCTGATCGGCGGTTACGCGCTGAGGGGCGCCACCGGGTGCGGCAAGAGCGGAAGCGCGTCGACCGGGTCGAACAAGAGCCCGACCACCGCGGCGATGCCGACCGGGCCCAGCGGCCCGGGTGACGGCGTCGATCGCGTCCGCGTGCCCGCGGACGGCCCGGCCAAGGGCCCGGCCAACGCGAAGGTGACGATCGTCGAGTTCTCCGACTTCCAGTGTCCGTTCTGCAGCCGCGTCGTCCCGACCGTCCAGCAGATCGAGAAGGAATACGGGAACAAGGTGCGGGTCATCTTCAAGCACAACCCGCTGCCGTTCCACGCCGACGCGCCGCTGGCCGCGGAAGCCGCCGTCGCCGCCCAGGCCCAGGGCAAGTTCTGGGAGATGCACGACAAGATGTTCGGCAACCAGCAGAACATCAAACGCCCCGACCTCGAGCGCTACGCGCAGGAGATCGGACTGGACGTCGGCAAGTTCAAGGCCGCCCTCGACAGCGGGGCCGGCAAGGCGCAGGTCGAGGCCGACAAGAAGCTGGCCGCCCAGATCGGCGCCAACGGAACGCCGAACTTTTACATCGACGGCCGCAACGTCGTGGGCGCGGTGCCGTTCGACGAGTTCAAGAAGGTGATCGACGACGACCTCGCGCGGGCCGACAAGCTGATCGCCAAGGGGACGCCGCAGGGCCAGGTCTACGCCGCCTTCATGCAGGGCGCGAAGGCCGGCCCCGCCGCGGCGCCGCAGCAGCCGCAGCAGCCCCAGAAGGGCCCGGGCGCCAGCACCGAGGTCTACAAGGTCGCCGTCGGCGACGCGCCGACCAAGGGCGGCAAGCAGCCCAAGGTGACGATCGTCGAGTTCTCCGACTTCCAGTGCCCGTTCTGCAGCCGCGTCAACGGCACGCTCGCGCAGCTGGAGAAGGACTACGGCCAGGACGTCAGCATCTCGTTCCGGCACAACCCCCTGCCCTTCCACAACAACGCCATGCCGGCGGCCCTGGCGGCCGAGGCGGCGCGCGAGCAGGGCAAGTTCTGGGAGATGCACGACAAGCTGTTCGCCAACCAGCAGGCGCTGGACCGGCCGAACCTGGACAAGTACGCCCAGGAGATCGGCCTCAACATGTCCAAGTTCAAGGCCGCCATGGACGGCGAGAAGGGCAAGCCGCGCATCAAGAAGGATCTCGACGACGCGGCCAACTTCGGCGCGCGCGGCACGCCGAACTTCTTCATCAACGGACGCAACTTCCGCGGCGCGCAGCCGATCGAATCGTTCAAAGAGGTCATCAACGACGAGATCAAGAAGGCCGACGCGAAGGTCGCCGCGGGCACGCCGCGCGGCAAGCTCTACGCGTCGTTCATCGAGAAGGGTCTGGACAAGGCCGCGGCGCCGCCGCCCCCGCCCGGACAGCCCGACGACAAGACGCGCTTCAAGGCCGAGGTGAAGGGCGCGCCGATCAAGGGCGCCAAGGACGCGCTGGTGACGATCGTGCAGTTCTCCGACTTCCAGTGTCCGTTCTGCAGCCGCGTCGAGCCGACCATCAACCAGGTGATGAAGGAGTACAACGGCAAGGTGCGCGTCGCGTGGCGCGATCTGCCGCTGCCCTTCCACCCGAACGCGATGCCGGCCGCGATCGCGGCGCGCGCCGCGGGCGACCAGGGCAAGTTCTGGGAGATGCACGACAAGATCTTCGCCGACCAGCAGCACATGGACCGCGCGACGTACGAGAAGTACGCCCAGGACCTCGGCCTCAACATGGCCAAGTTCAAGTCGGCCCTCGACTCCGAGAAGGGGAAGGAGTCCATCAAGGCCGACTCCGACGCGGGCGGGAAGATCGGCGCGCGCGGCACGCCGGCGTTCTTCATCAACGGCAAGTTCCTGTCGGGCGCGCAGCCGTTCGAGGCGTTCAAGGCCAAGATCGACGAGGAGCTGAAGACGGCCGAGGGGATGGTCGCCAAGGGGACGCCCAAGGCCCACGTCTACGAGGCGCTGCTCAAGGACGCCAAGAGCGAGGTGCCGGCGGCCCCCGCGGGCGCGCAGGGCGGCGAGGAGAAGGGTCCCGAGGCGGACACGAAGGTCTACGCCGTCAACGCGGGTGACTCGCCGTCGAAGGGGCCGAAGGGCGCGCCCCTGCAGGTGATCATCTTCTCCGACTTCCAGTGTCCGTTCTGCGGGCGCGTGGAGCCGACACTGTCGCAGATGGAGAAGGAGTACCAGGGCAAGGTCCGCTTCGTCTGGAAGAACTACCCGCTGCCGTTCCACAACAACGCCGAGCCGGCCGCCGAGGCGGCGATGGCGGCCAACGCCCAGGGGAAGTTCTGGCAGATGCACGACAAGCTGTTCCAGAACCAGCAGGCCCTGGACGCGGCGGCCCTCGAGAAGTACGCCCAGGAGGTGGGCCTCAACGTGGCCAAGTTCAAGGCCGACACCGACGCGAAGAAGTTCAAGGCGGCGATCGAATCGGAGACCAAGGAAGGCCAGGCGGTGGGCGTGAACGGTACGCCGGCGGTGTTCATCAACGGCCGCAAGATCTCGGGCGCCTACCCGTTCGAGACGTTCAAGAAGATCGCCGACGAAGAGCTGGCCAAGAAGACCGGCAAGAAGAAGGGCTAACCGCCCGACTGAATCGGCCGGGGAGTTTGGCGACTCCCCGGCCGGCCTGTACCATCACGACATGCTGATCGTCATGAAGGCCGGCGCGACGCGCGCCGACGTCGCCGCGGTCGAGGAGAAGATCCGCGCGCTCGGGTTCACGCCGAACGAGATCCCGGGCGCGACCCGGCTCGCCATCGGCATCACCGGCAACCAGGGCCCCGTCGATCCGGGGCACTTCACGACCATGGCCGGCGTCGCCGACGCGGTGCCGGTGTCGAAGCCGTGGAAGCTGGTGTCGCGCGAGGTGAAGCCGGACGACACCTTCATCGACATCGGCGGCGCGCGCATCGGCGGCGGACGCTTCGGCGTCATCGCCGGCCCGTGCGCGGTCGAGAGCAAGGAGCAGGTCGATCAAGCGGCGGCCGCGGTCAAGGCGGCGGGCGCCCACTTCCTGCGCGGCGGGGCGTTCAAGCCGCGCACCTCGCCCTACGCATTCCAGGGGATGAAGGAGGACGGCCTCAAGATCCTGGCCGACGCGCGCGAGAAGACCGGGCTGCCGATCGTGACGGAGGTGATGGACACGCGCGACGTCGAGCTGGTCGCGCGCTACGCCGACGTGTTGCAGGTCGGGGCGCGCAACATGCAGAACTTTTCGCTCCTCGAGGCGGTGGGTAGCCAGCGGCGCGCCGTGATGCTGAAGCGCGGCCTGTCGGCCACCATTCAAGAGTTCCTGATGGCGGCCGAGTACATCGTCAAGCAAGGCAATTACAACGTCATCCTGTGCGAGCGCGGCATCCGCACCTTCGAGACCATGACGCGCAACACGCTGGACCTCGGCTCGATCCCGCTCATCAAACGCCTCACCCATCTGCCGATCATCGTCGACCCGTCGCACGGGACCGGCGATCGCGCGTCGGTGCCCGCCATGGCGCGCGCCGCGGTCGCGCTGGGCGCCGACGGCCTGATGGTCGAGGTCCACCCCCAGCCCGAGAAGGCGCTTTCGGACGGCCCGCAGTCGCTGACGCCGGCCGGTTTCGCCAAGCTGATGGAATCGGTGCGCGCGATCGCGCCGGTCGTGGGCCTGAGCCTGTGATGGTCTGACGTGAAGGGCGGCGGCAAGACAGCGGGCAAGACCGAGGCGGCAACTGGCGCCAGCGCCGGCGCCGGCGCGGCCCCGCTCCGCCGCATCGCCCCTGCCGCGATCACCGCGCTCGCGATGGCGTTCATCGCGGTGCGCTTCGTGAGCGGCGCCCGCGACACGCTCGCGCGCACGCGCGACGGCGCCTGCGTCGCGCTGGCGCCCGATCCGGTGCCCGACTTCCTGAAGGGCACCTCGCCCGACTTCCAGCTGCCCGACGCAGCCGGCCGCACGGTCTCGCTCAGCCAGCAGCGCGGGCACGCCGTGCTGCTCAACTTCTGGGCGACCTGGTGTCCGCCCTGCGTCGACGAGGTGCCGTCGCTCGAGGATCTGGCGCAGCGGCTGGACGGAACCGACATGCGCATGCTGGCGGTCAGCGTCGACGACGACTGGGGCAAGGTCCGCAGCTTCTTCGCCAAGGGGACCAAGATGGGTGTCTTGCTCGACATCTCGCACGACGTGCCGAAGAAATTCGGCACCGAAAAGTACCCCGAGACGTTCCTGATCGATGCCGCCGGCCGCGTCCGCTACTACTTCATCAACAAGCGCGACTGGTCGCGCCCCGAAGCGGTCGCCTGCCTGGAAAGCCTGCGCTGACTGCGGCATTTGCGCCGGATTTGGTGATGTGGCGCAACATCGCTGTTGCGCAACTTTCATCGCATCTGCGGGCCTTTTCAGGGGTCCCACACCGTCGGAAATTGATAAACTCGTGGTCGATTTCCTGAGCCGGTTTCGTTAGCCCGAATTTTCTTTCGATGTGATTCGGCGGGCGGCGGGGACAGACGGATACCCGCAGATGGAAGGAGGCCGCGCATGATGTTGACCATCGGCCCGCGCAGGACCCCGCGCGCGCTCGGTTCCCTCCTGGGCGCTGCCCTCGCCTGCGCCGCGTGCAACGGCGCGATCAGCGGCCACGGCTCGGGCACGATCGGAGGCGCGGGCGGCAACAGCGGTGGCGGCGGCACGGGCGTCGTCGACCCGGGCAAGGTGACGGTGCCGTCGACGCCGTTCGACGCGAAGACGGCGTTCTACGCGACGTCGAAGGTGAAGAACCTGCTGACCGGCATGGCGGTCAGCGACGACGACGTCGCCAAGGTGACGGCGACCGGCGCGGCCGGCCTTCAGGACCTCATCAAGACCTGGATGACGACCGACCCGTATCAGGCCGGCGTCGCGGCCAAGATGATCGCCTTCTTCCGCAACGTCTTCCAGCAGTCGGGATTCGTCCCGACCGAGGACTTCAAGATCCAGCTCCTCCAGAACGGCGGCTTCGACTTTGGCGGCAGTACGCGCAACCTCGGCGACGACGCGTTCCCGCGCCTCGTGCAGAACCTGCAGGACAGCTTCGCGCTGACCGCCTGGGCGCTGGTGCAGGAGAACCGGCCGTTCACGGAGACGCTGACGACGACGCGCTTCCAGATGACGACCGCGCTCAAGAGCCTCTACGTCCAGATCGAGATGCCGTCGGACACCAATCAGCGGTCGACGTCGACGTCGGTGCTGAACTGGACCGTCGACTACTCGGGCAACGCCATCCCGATCGAGCAGGCGCTGACCAGCATGGTCTGGAGCGACGAGGCCCCCGCGCTGACCTCGGCGACCAACACCGGCATGTGCCGCGGCACCGGCACCGTCGCCACCGGCGCGTACAAGGGGACGTCGGTCCTGTTCCAGCGGCTGCTCGGGTTCACCAAGCAGCTCCAGGACTACTCGGTCAGCCCATCGACGACGATCTGCAACGACCACCCGTCGAAGCCGTACTTCACCAGCGACGACGTGTCGGACTGGCAGTGGGTGACGATCGCGCCCAAGGCCAGCCCGGCCGATCGCACGCCGGCGATCCAGCCCTACGACCTGCCGTCGCTGCGCGCGGCGACGACGCTGACACTGTCGCTGCCGCGCATCGGCTTCTACACGACGCCCGCCTTTCTGGCGCTCTGGAACACCAACGACAGCAACCAGCACCGCGTCACCGCCAACCAGACATTGCTGGTGGCGCTGGGACGGGCGTTCACCGCGGAGAACACGATCACGCCGTTCTCGGCGGCGGGGCTCGACAGTGGCCACGCGGTGGCGGGCAGCGAGTGCGTCGGCTGCCACGCCACGCTGGACCCGATGCGCCAGTTCTGGGCGAACCAGCTGGACTACAACGACCGCAACGACTTCCCCGCCGCCACGCGCACCAGCGCCGGCAACCCGCGCCCGACCGGCACGCTGGTCGACGAGTTCGCGTTCGGCGACGTGCGCGCCACCGGCTCCAGCATGACGGACCTGGGCGGCTACCTGTCCATGGTCACGGACGGAGCGGGGCTGCCGCGCTTCGGCATCGCGATCGTGCAGCAGCTCTGCTTCTACGCCAACTCGTCGCCGTGCAGCGAGAGCGACCCGGAGTTCCGCCGCGTCGTCGGCACCTTCCGCGACGGCAACTACAACTACGGCGCGCTGATGAAGGAGTTCTTCTCGTCGCCGCTGGTGACCGGCGCGACCGCGACCGGCACCTACGACGTCGGCCAGGTGCCGATCAGCATCTCGCGGCGCGACCACCTGTGCGCCGCGCTGTCGAACCGGCTCGGCAAGCCGGACCTGTGCGCGCAGGCGGTGGCGCTGCCGTCGACGGCGCAGGCGGCGACCGCCCGCATCGCGGCCAGCGTCGCCGCGGACGCCTTCAGCCGCGGCGCGCAGTCGCCGGTCACGCCGACCGAACCGACGCTGTTCTACCGCGCCGCCAGCGAAGAGCTGTGCGAGAACCTCGCGGTGCAGGTGGTGGACGCGGCGTCGGGTTCGGTCTACTCGAGCAGCGACGTCCCCGGTTCCATCAACGCCATGGTGGAGACGGTGATGGGCTACCCGCCCAGCCACCCGCTGCACGCGCAGGCGGCGCAGATCTTGATGGACCACGACACCGCGGTCGCCCAGGCGGCCAGCGGCTCTTCCGCGACCAAGGCGACCACCGGGCTTCGCTCGGCCTTCGTGCTCGCCTGTGAATCACCCCGCGCCGTCGGGATCGGACTCTAGAAAGGAGGCATGGCGATGACCAACAACACACGAATCTCTCGGCGCCAGGGTCTCCTCGGTCTGTTCGGCGGCAGCCTGGGCCTGCGCGCGTTCGTGACCGGGCTGCCGGCCTGGTACCTCATGAACCCGCGCCGGGCGACCGCGCAGGATCTGCAGTGCGCCATCAACGCGCGCGACAACCTCCAGTACCTGATCCTGAGCGTCTCGAGCAACGGCGATCCCCTCAACTGCAACGTCCCGGGGACGTACGAACAGACCGCGATCGTCCACCCGACCCAGACCGAGGTCGAGCAGGTGCCGCTGACGATCGGCGGCAACACCTACGGCGCGGCGCTGCCCTGGGCCGACCCGTCGGTGCTGAGCCCGACCGACATGGCGATGGGCGTCGCCACGCCCGCGACGGGCCAGCTGCCGTCGTCGGTTCTGGCGCGGACCGCGTTCTTCCACCACCGGACCGGCACCACCGTGCACGGCGATCAGCCGAAGGTGATGAAGCTGCTCGGCGACATGAGCGGCGGCGAGATGATCATCTCGGCCTACGCCAAGCACCTGTCGACCTGCTTCGGCACCGTGCAGGCCCCGCCCATCTCGGTCGGCGCGCGCGGCAACTCCAGCGAGCTGGTCAGCTTCGCGGGCCGCACCCTGCCGTCGATCTCGCCGACGCAGCTCAAGCAGCTGCTGACGGGATCGACGACCGATCCGCTGGTCAAGGCGCGGACCCTGCGCGATCAGGCGCTGGACCAGCTCAACCAGATGGCGAAGAGCGACGGCAGCGATCTGCAGAAGCAGTTCCTCGACAAGCTGGCGACCAGCCAGACCCAGGTGCGCGAGCTGGCGACCCAGCTCGGCACGACGCTGTCTGCGATCACCGCCGACGACGTCAAGGGCCAGGCCCTGGCCGCGGCGGCCCTGATCTCCGCCAATGTCACGCCGGTCGTCACGATCCACCTGTCGTTCGGCGGCGACAACCACACGGACACCAACCTGCAGGCCGAGGCCGACCAGCACGTCAGCGGCGTGAAGGGAATCCAGCAGGTGATGAGCGCGCTCGCCGGCCTGAGCGACGCGGCCGGCGTCAGCCTGACCGACCGGGTCACGTTCGCGACGCTGAACGTGTTCGGCCGCAACCTGAACGCCATCCAGAAGGTCACCGACCGCACCGGCCGCGATCACTTCGGCAACCACTCGGTCATGGTGATGATCGGCAAGAACATCAAGGCCGGCGTCATCGGCGGCGTCGTCGCGGCGTCGACCAGCGCCACCGCGGCCTTCCAGGCAGGCGACATCGATTCGGCGACGGGCGCGCAGGTGACGGGCGGCGACATCCCCGTCACCCAGAGCCAGGCTGCCGCCGTGCGCACGCTCGGCGCGGCGCTCGGGATCCCGGACAGCGTCGCGGCCGCGGACTACACGGCCGGCGCGGGCGGGAAGGTCGTCACGGCCGCGCTCACGAACCTGCCGACCGGCTGACCGCCACCCGTGCCCGGCGCGGCGGTCAGTGCGATTTTTCGTTCGCGCCCTCGCCCCAAAGATGAAGGGCGCCGCCCACCATGATGCCGAAGTTCGAGGCATGGATGATCTGCGACCCGGCGGTGTAATCGATCACGGTGAGGCGCGCCGTCACGGTCATCCCGACGTGGTTCGCATTGACGAAGCCGGGCCCCACCTCTGCGAGGGCGCCGAGGTTGCTGGCGAGCGAGATGGTGGGAAGCTGCGCGTCGCCATCGCCGGACAGCGCCGCGTTCGTGTCCTTCTCGACGCCGCCCCGAACCAACAGAAACCATTTGGGGCCGAGCCGCACCATGCCGTGGGCCGTGCCGGCGATCGGCAGGCGCATCAGCGAAACGCTGCCGTTGGAGGCCCCGACGTTCGCGTACTTGAATCCGAAGCTGCCTCCCACGCCGAGCCCGACGACGCCCGAGATCCAGACCGGCGTCCAGTCCACGCCGACCGTCAGGTAGACGCCGTCTCCGGCGCTGAGCGTTCTCGACTCACCGTTGGAGAACGAGATGTTGACCAGATCATTGCCGCCGGCCGCGTATCCGGTGTCGAAGTGCAGCGTGAAGGTCGGGTTGGGCGCGCGCGGCACGATGGGCGCAGCCCCTGCGCTGATCTCCGTCTCGTTCTGGAAGCGGACCCGGCTGGCCCCGGGTTGCGGTTCGAGCTGCGCGCGCACGGATTCGATCTGCTCGGGAGGGGCGCCCGACCGCTCGAGCACGGACAGCGTCGACGATGACAGCCCTGCCCCGGCGCCGTTCGGGAAACAGCGCGTGGGCGCCGGCAGCATCGCCACCGTCGGGATCACCGCGTTCGTCGTCGCGTCGATGACCTCCGGCTTCCACTGCTCGCCGTCGTAAGCGGGACGGACCCGGTAGAGGTGCCGGACCTGGGCGTCCCAGCAGACCGCCAGCGACTCCGCCGAGGTCCGCCTCCATTTGCCGCCGGGTGGCGGATTGTCGTCGAGAAAGAACGTCACCAGGTGCATGCCGGGGGCGATCGTGAAGATCGCGTCCCCCGCAGGCGCGTAGAGGGAATCCACTCTCTCGAGCCGCGTCCCCTCGGTCTTGATCGTGGCGGACTCGGAATGCAGGAGCTCGCGGCCTTCGTACATCTTGGTGGCGCAGCTCGAAACGAAGAGGACAAGCAACCCATCGGCCACCACTCGCGCCCGCATCGCGGCCATTTTACGCGCGGCGACGGCCGCGGCTCAAGCGCCAGTCCAGCGGGTAAACTGTGCCTCTCGCATGGGCAGCTGTCCGTCGTCCGCGGCTCCGAGAAACGTCCGGGCCGCCGCATCTGTTCTGTTCGTGACCTGCGCCTGCGCGACGCCACCCGCAATACCGGTGGCCACGCCGCCGCCCCCGCCGCCCAGCGACCAGGCCGTCCCTTCCTCGCCGCCGCCCGCATCCACTATCGCCTACACGACCGCGCCCCGGCCCGCGGGCGTGGTGGGCGGCCCCCGCGCCGCATTGCTCGCGAAGCGGATCACCGAAGCGCTGCGCGCGCGCGGCGACGACGGGCAATCCGACGGCACGCTGGCCGCCGCGGCCGCGTGGCTGACCGCGCAGGGCCTGCAGGCGCGAAAGCGGGGCGCGGGCGAGGTCGCGCTCCGCGCGGGTTTTCCCGGCGTCGTCCTGACCGCGGCGGCCTTCCGCCTGGACGGAACCCGGCAGGACGTCTGGCGCGAGGCGCTGGCCGACGTCGCCGCCAACGTGACCGTCAACCGCTACGGCGTGCACCTGTCGCCGGACGGCGTGGGCGCGGTCGTGTTCGGCCGGATGGAGGCGCAGCTCGACCCGTTCCCGCGGCGCCTCACCCCCGGCCAGACCTGTCGCCTGCACGGCGAGGTGGGCGCCCGCTACGACCACGCCCGTGTCTACGTCACCCGGCCCGACGGCAAGGTCGAAGAGACCCCGGCGGCCGGGCGCAGCATCGACGTCTCGCTCCCGCTGTCCCAGCCCGGCGTCTATCAACTGGAGGTCATGAGCGACGGCGCCAGCGGTCCCGTCGTCCTCGCCAACGTGCCGGT
>DATFXS010000008.1:0-7307 GCA_035315605.1 Polyangia bacterium | reverse complement strand
ATCAATTTGCGCTGGCTGACCGACACCGACGGCGCCGACTGGGAAGCGCGCACCGGCGCCGCCCTCGAACACCGGAACTTCGCGGGGCCGGTGCAGGTGGGCGACTGCGGCGCGCCCGCCGGTCTCCCCTGCGCCGGGACCGCCATGCGCGTCGACGACTTCATCACGGCGCAGGCGGAGGTGACGCGGACCGGCCGGGTGCTGCTCGGACTCGGTTACGCGTTTCAGCACAACGCCTCGAACAGCTTCGGCGAGACCCTGATCCGTCACATCGCGACGGCCCGCATCGCTGCCGCGCTGCCGCTGTCGCTCTACCTGGCGGCGCGCGCGGATCTTCTCGTCGTCTCGTACCGCGATCCGGTGCCGATCGTGGCGGTGGACACGACGCAGATGATGACGGCGCGGCCGTTCGCCAGCATCGAGGAGGAGAATCGATCCAGCGCCCGCGTCGACCTGTCCCGCGACATCGGCGAGCGCGTGCGCGCGCTGCTCCGCTACACCTTCTACGCGAACGAGCTGGGCAACAACCTCGGCAAGTACCGCCGCCACACGCTGCTGCTGTCCCTCTCGTTCGCGTTCGAGAAGTGAAAATCCTATCCCCTCGCCCCGCGAAGCGGGGAGAGGGTTAGGGAGAGGGGCAGCCCCCTACATCATGCCGCCCATGCCGCCCATCCCGCCCATCCCGCCGCCGCCCGGCGCGGGGGCCGGTGCCTCCTCCTTCGGCCGCTCGACGACCAGCGCCTCGGTGGTGACCAGCAGCGACGCGACCGACGCCGCGTTCTGCAGCGCGGACCGGACCACTTTGGTCGGGTCGATGACGCCCGCCTCGACCAGGTCCTCGAACTCGTCGGTGGCCGCGTTGTAGCCGAAGGCGCCCTTCCCCTCCCGCACGCGGTTGACGACGATCGACGCCTCCTTGCCGGCATTGAACGCGATCTGCCGGCACGGCTCCTCGCACGCGCGCCGGACGATCGCAGCACCGACCTCCTGCTCCTCGGACAGGCCCGAGATCTTCTCCGCCGCGGTCAGGCAGCGCACCAGCGCCACGCCGCCGCCCGGAACGATCCCCTCCTCGACCGCCGCCCGCGTCGCGTTCATCGCGTCCTCGACGCGCGCCTTCTTCTCCTTCATCTCGGTCTCGGTCGCCGCGCCGACGCGGATGACCGCCACGCCGCCCACCAGCTTCGCCAGCCGCTCCTGCAGCTTCTCGCGGTCGTAATCGGACGTCGTGTTCTCGATCTCCGCGCGGATCTGCTTGACCCGCCCTTCGATCTCCGGCTTCTTCCCGGCGCCGTCGACGATGGTGCTGTTGTCCTTGTCGATGCTGACGCGCTTGGCCCGCCCCAGATCCTTCAGCGTCACGTTCTCGAGCTTCAGCCCCAGATCCTCGGTGATCGCCTGGCCGCCGGTCAGCACCGCGATGTCCTTCAACATGTCCTTGCGGCGATCGCCGAAGCCCGGCGGCTTGACCGCGCAGACCTGCAGCGTGCCGCGCAGCTTGTTGACGACCAGCGTGGCCAGCGCCTCGCCCTCGACCTCGGCGATGATCAGCAGCGGCTTTCCGCTGCGCGCCACCTGCTCCAGCACCGGCAGCAGGTCCTTCATGTTGGTCAGGTTCTTCTCGTGGATCAGGATGAACGGATCGTCCAGCTTGACCTCCATCCGCTCGGCGTCGGTGACGAAGTACGGCGACTGGTAGCCGCGGTCGAACTGCATCCCCTCGACCACGTCCAGCGTCGTCTCCATCGACTTCGCCTCCTCGATGGTGATCACGCCCTCCTTGCCGACCTTCTCCATCGCGTCGGCGATGATCTTGCCGATGAACTCGTCGCCGTTCGCGCTGATGGTGCCGATCTGCGCGACGTCCTTCTGGCCCTTGGTCGGCTTCGACAGCTTCTTCAGCGCGTCGACGATCTTCTCGACCGCCTTCTCCATGCCGCGCTTCAGCTCCATCGGGTTGTGGCCGGCCGCGACCATCTTCGCGCCCTCGCGGAAGATCGCCTGCGCCAGCACCGTGGCCGTCGTGGTGCCGTCGCCGGCGGTGTCGGAGGTCTTGGAGGCGACCTCCTTGACCATCTGCGCGCCCATGTTCGCGAACTTGTCCTCGAGCTCGATCTCCTTGGCGACCGTGACGCCGTCCTTGGTGACGGTCGGCGCGCCCCAGGATCGCTCGATGACGACGTTGCGCCCGCGCGGCCCCAGCGTCGCCTTCACCGTGTCGGCCAGCTGGTTCACGCCGGACAGGATGCGGTTGCGGCCCGCCTCGTCGAACAGAATCTCTTTGCTGGCCATGGCTACTTCTCCAGGATCCCGAGGATGTCGTCCTCGCGCAGGATCAAGTGGTCGACGCCGTCGATCTTGATCTCGTTGCCGGAGTACTTGCCGAACAGGACGCGATCGCCCTTCTTCACCTGGACCGGGCGAAGCTTGCCCTTGTCGTCCACCTTGCCGTTGCCGGCGGCGATCACCTCGCCCTCGGCCGGCTTCTCCTTGGCGGTGTCCGGGATGATGATGCCGCCTTTCGTCTTCTCCTCTTCGGCGACGCGGCGCACGAGAACGCGATCCTGCAGCGGACGGACTTTCATGGGCTCCTCCGGTAAGTTTCGTGTCTGGCACTCGCCATTGGCGACTGCCAGCGCGCGAATCTATCCGCTAACCCTTGCGAGTCAATGGCTTGCGCGGCCGGGCTGGCATCGGCGGCGCCCGCCTGCCAAGTTTCTCACATGTATCCATTCGTAATCATTAAGGAATCTTTGACTTCGCGGCGATAAGTGTTCATACGTGGATCATGGATCTCGGTAGCACCGTCGAAGCCTTCTTTCAGGATGAGGTCGAGCGGGCGTTCCGGGACGAGGGCCTGTCGCCCGGCGTGAGGGTCGAGCACTACGTGGTCCAGCTGCTGGCCGGCTACGCGGTCCAGCAGATCGAGAGCACGCCGCTCGCGCTGCGCATGCTCGCCGCCGCGGACGCGCCGCTGCGCGAGCGGCGCCGCCACCTGCGCAACATCGGCGACACGTCGCTGTACGTCTCCGGGTTCTGGAGCGACAGCCTGGAGGGGCGCCTGGTCGACGTCGACTACTACATCGAGATGGGCGGCACCGCCTACGGCGAGCTGGCGCGCGGCGACGCGCGCTTCGCCATCGACCCGCTGGGTGACGTGTTCGGCGAGCTGGCGGCGCACTTCGTCCGCTTCGTCGGCGCGCTGGCGCTGATCAGCCGCCGCGTCGCCACGCCGACCAGCGACCGCGACATCCTGCGCCTGTACCGCCAGTGGCAGCGGACGCGGAGCGCCAACGCGGCCGCGCGGCTGGCCGCGCTGGGCGTCGTGCCGCCGCGGGGCGACGGACGACTGCAGTGAATGCCAGGCGTCGCGGCCGGCAACGGGCGCGCTCGCTGCTGGCGCGCCTGCAGCTGGGGCTGGAGGCGCTGTATCGGGTGGAGACCCGCCTGGCGATCGACGCGTTCCTGATCGACGACGATCAGCGTGACCGGATCGGGCCCGCGCGCACGCCCCGCGAGCAACTTCTGTTGCGCGAGGCGGACGGCGAGCTGGCGATGGCGCTGTTCGTCGACGCCGCCGCGCTGGCCAACCTGGAGCGGCACGATCCGGCGGCGCGCCTGGACGACCGCAATTTCTCCGACTTCTGCCTGGCCGTCGAGGGCGTCAGCCACTTCATCTATCTGGCGCTGGCCGCCGCGCGCGAGCGGCCGGTCTCGCAGCTGGAGATCGAGCTGCAGGCGGAGGTCGACAAGTTCGTCTGCTGCTGCCTGCTGCCTCGGGACGCGCGCAGCCATCGCAGTCATCCGTCGACGGCGCCGATCAGCCTGCGCGCGCGGCTGTACGGTGAGGTCAGCTATGCCGACGATCTGGACGCCGTGGAGCGCGAGCGCTACCGCACCGCGAACCAGCAGGCGAGCCGCTACGCGGAGGCGCTGGAAAGGCGCTTCGTCGAGCCCCAGCAGACCGGCGCGCTGCTCGCGGAAGTCCGCCGCTTCTACCGGATGGATCTGTCGGACAAGCTGGGCCGGATCGCCCAGCTCGGCTAATTGGGGGCGCGCCGCCGGCGCGCGATCGCGAACACCAACGCCATCAGCGACGCGGCGGCGCCGGCGCCCGCGCCGTGCGCCCGTTGCAGCGAGCAGCCGCAGCCGCCGGCGTCGGGCGCGACCCCCGACCCGAGCGGACCGTCGGTGCTCAGGTTGCCGCGCGCGCTGCCGTCCGCATTGCTGGCGCCAGCGCCTCCGGCGCCGGTCAGCCAACCGCCGATACCGGAGCCCCCGCCCGTACCTGTCCCTCCGCCGCCCGCGCCGCCTGTCCCGGTCACCCCCGGGTTGCAGTCGGCGAGCGACAGCGTGATCGACTGACCGGCGGCCAGCGGGAGATGCGCGATCTGCTGGCCCGCGTAGGTCTCGGCCGACGGCGTGCAGACCCCCGTGATCGGCACGGTCGCCGCCTGCATCACCTGGACGGTCAGCTTCGACCCCGGCTCGATGGTGGCGCTGGCGCCCGAGGCGTTCAGCTGCATGCGCGTCAGCACCTTGTCGGCCAGCTCGTCCATGGTCGGGCTCTGCACGGGGAAAGTGACGCGCGCCGCGTACTTCTGCAGCGTGGCGTCCAGCAGATCGGACAGCATGCTGTGACCGCCGCCGATGTCGTGCAGGTTCGCCTGGTGGAACATCCACGGATCGTGGTCGCCGCGCAGGAGGTAGCGGAGTAACGAGTCGCTCACCGTCGCGATCAGCTGGTCGTAGCTGAGCGTGGCCGAATTGAGCGCCTGGTATTCGGCGATCCACTCCGACGGCTGCGATGTGTTGAAGTAGAGATCGGTCGGGTGGCGCGGCAACATCAACATCTTCGTCATCACCGGGTTCCAGTAGCCGGCGTTCGGGGAGGGATTGTTCTCGCTGGGCACCGAGCTGTCGCTGACCGTTTGGCGGATGCCGACGTCGTACGCGGCTCGCATCACCTCCGCGTTGGCGAGGCCGGTCAGGCTGGGCGTGACGAGGTTCTCCGTGCTGTACCGCGACAGCCCCGATCCCAGGCCGAACTGGTCGTTCTGGGTGAACTCCTGGTACGCGTCGGCGTAAGACATCGCGTTCATCTCGACGTGATCCCAGGTGTGGTTGATCCATCCGAACGTCGGTCCGAGCGCGCGCGCCTTGTCGGATAGGTCGTCCTGTCCAGCGGGCCTGGCCCCGTAGGCGTTGAACGCGAACGCCGCCCGGAAGTTGGCGGTGAGGGGCGCGCCGCGGCGCGCGCCCTGCCAGTCGGCGAACGCTTGCAGCTCGGCGCCGCTGATGCGGACCTTCACGCCTGCTGTTGCCGGATACATCAGGCTGGCCAGGAAGATGTCGTCGATCTGCGGCGACATGTAGACGTGGCGCTGGCCGATGAACAGCCCCCGCGTCACCCAGTCGACGATCCCGTAGGCCAGCTGCAGCGTGTGGAAGGCGGTCGGCGATTGCGCGAAGGTCAGCACAAGCGCCTCGCGTCCGTCCGAATAGGTGCGCGTCGCCGCGTAGACGCTGCCCGCGGCGTCGACCAGCAGCGGCAGCGTGAACGCGTCGGTCGGCTGGCTGCTGTAGGCCCAGCCGTCCGTCACCGCGATCGACTCCGCGCAGTTCGTGCCCACGAAGACGTTGCTGCCCGCCGTCGTGCAGTGTGCGGCGAGCGGGGTCGTCTTCACGTCGAAGCCACCCATCAACTGCAGCCCGTACGCCGACGACGGCACCGCGTAGAGCACCGCGCGCCGCACGCCGAACCGCGCCTCGTAGGTCGCGAGCGCCATCCACTCGGCGTCCGTGAAGGCGCTCGCCGATCCGACCGCCAGGTCGCCCGTGTCCAGGATGATCCCGTAATAGCGGCCGTGATCGCCCGTGGCGAGGCCATCCGCCGTCAGCGCCGGCCCCGTGGAGGCGTTCAGCACGTCGTACGGCGTCCCGAGATAGTCGAGGGTGGCGGTGATGGCGGCAAAAGCGGTGTTCGTGCCGTTCGCGGTGATGACCAGCAGGCGCGCGTCGAGACTGACGTTGTCGGCCTGCGCGGTCGCGGTCTCGGGCGCCGGGTCGGCGACGGGATCGATCGACAGCGGCCGCATCGCTTGCTCGACCTCGGCCGGCGGGTTAACGACGCGGTTGTGCGCGACGGGGCCCATCCTGTCATCCACGCACCCGCCCGCCGTCGTCAGCAGCGCCGTCGTCACGATCAGGCTCGAGAACCGACCTGTTCGACGGAGCGCCACACCCAACATCACCTGACCTCGGCCACGCACAACGGAGCACCCGCCGTGCCAGCGCGGCGCGCGCTCGCCGGCGGCGCGCAGCTCGCATGCCCGCTACCTTTCCGTAGCGGCGCGGGCCAGTCGCGTGTCGGTGGCGGCCCCGGCCGTCGGGCGGCGGCCTAGGGACGGAACCTCCGATTGCTGATAGCCTGCACGCATGCGGGCGTTGGCGCTGGCGGCGATCGTGGGCTGCACGGCCTGCGCGCCCGAGGTCTGGCTCGCTCCAGACTTGCGGCAGGCGAACGCGCGGGTGGCGCACCAGACCGCGAGCGCCGAGGTCCTGCTGACCTGGGCGGACCTCGACCAGCCGTACGACGTCCTCGCCGATCTGGAGGTGGTCATGCGCCAGCGCGGCGGCTTCGGGCGTGAACCGACGCGCGGGAAGGTGGAGGCGGTGCTGCGCGAGCAGGCGGGGCGCCTCGGCGCGCACGCGGTCATCCTGATCAGCTTCGGCCAACCGGGCAGCAGCTGGTGGAGCTACAACGAGTTGCGGGCGCATGGGCGAGCGATCCGCTTCCGCTGACCGGCGGCGCGCCGTCGCCGCCGTCGCGTGCGCCGCCCTCGCCATCGCCGCCTGCACCGCTACGTCGCCGCCGCCGCTGCCTCCGCGCCGGGTCGACTTCCCGGCCCAGGCGCCGCCGCCTGGCGGCGTCGCGCCCGTGCTGCCCCGTCCCGCCGACCTGCCGGCGGCCGCCGAAGCGCCGGACCGCGACGAGCGCTACACAGGCTGGACGCTGGCGGCTGACGCCGTGTCGATCGTACCGCTGGTCGAATGGACGGCCCACCCGAAGCAGGTCTACCTGGCCGCGCCCGCGTTGCTGCTTGTCCCGACGATCCACGCGGCCTACGGCGAGCTCCGCAGCGCGGGCATCAGCCTCGCGATGCGTGCGGGGATGGTCGGTCTCACGTATCTGGGGTACCGCTGGGCCCATCACCAGTGCAATTCGCCTTCGGGGTCGCAGGAGCAGTCCTGCCTGCCGATTGGACCGATCTTCCTGATCGACATCGCGGTCGTGATACCGGTGG
>DATFXS010000007.1:0-7118 GCA_035315605.1 Polyangia bacterium | reverse complement strand
GCCTTTTCTGGGGCGTGGACGCCCCACTTGTTGAGCGGCGCGCAACGCCCGCCTCGGCGAGCACCCATGCAGCATACAAATCGTCGCGCGCGCTTAATGTGCGCGGTCGTGTTCGCTGCAAACAACGGTCGTACATTCGAGCAATTAATTGCTGATGATTGCGCAAATCCACAAACGTCGGTTGACGGAATCAAAAACGACACGGTAGAGTTTAAACAGGAAATTTTCTGAAATACGCGTGCGAGTCGTCGTTCGGAGAACGGTCGGTCCAAATCACTGCAATTCAATTTGGAGGTCTTCGATGTTGAAAGCGTTCAGGGTCGTGTCAGGTGGCCTTCTGGTCGCATCGCTGGGATGCGGAACAGAAGGCAGTGTCGATGAGCCGATAACCCAGGTTCAGTCCGATCTGGACGCAATAGGGGACCCTTTCGGCGTCGCCGAGACGTTCACCCCATCGGGGACGGTCGACCAAACGAATCCCTTCTTCCAGCCGCTCGGTACCAACCCGCGCCACTGCGACACCTGCCATGATGACCAGGGGAGCTGGACGATCACGACGCAGATCTACAAGCAGGCGTTCAAGGACACGGACGGCCTCGATCCGCTGTTCAACTTGGTCGACCAGGGCACGCGTCCCGACGCCGACATCTCGACGAAGGACGCGCGGCGCCTGACCTTTGCGCCGGATATCAAGCTGGCGGTGACGCGGTTCACGCGCACCATCTCGGCGACGGCGGAGTTCACCGTCACGGCGGTCTCGGATCCGTCGGGCTTCTCGACGACGACGAGCTTCTTGAACTTCCGCCGGCCGACGCCGGTCGCGAACGAGACCAAAGTGTCGAGCGTCTTGAACACGAGCGGGCCGGTCCAGGACATCCCGACGACGCTCGCGGGCCTGATGCGCGGCGCCGCCCAGCTGCACGAGCAGCGCGACCCGGCCAACCCGGTCCCGGTCGACCAGCAGAACGCCGGCCGCGACCTGATGCTCAGCATCTTCTTCGCCCAGAGCGTCGACAACTTCGCGGGTCGTCTCGACGACGCGGGCGCGCTGGGCGGTCCGGCGAACATCCCGGGCTTCCCGTTCACGCTCGGTATGAACGACCCGGCTACGCCGGCGTTCAACCCGAAGGTGTTCAACCTCTTCGACGCCTGGGAGACGTACGCGGTGAACAACCGCCACAACGACTGCCAGGGTGACGCGCGCGCCGCCATCTTCCGTGGTCAGGAGGTCTTCAACTTCAACCAGTTCCAGATCAGCGGCGTCGCAGGCTTCAACGACGTCCTCGGTCAGGATCCGGTGACGGGCACGTGCAGCAGCTGCCACAACGTGCCGAACATCGGCGGCCACTCGGTCATCCGCATGATGGACATCGGGACGTCTGACCCGCAGAACTGCGATCCGGCGCTGCCGCTGGTCACGGTCCAGAACAAGACCACCGGCGCGACCCGCACCGTCTGCGACCTGGGTCGCGGCCTCTCCGGCAAGTGGGTCGACATCGGCGGCTTCCGCGTGCCCCCGCTGCGCGGTATCGCCGCCCAGGCGCCGTACTTCCACGACGGCCAGGCCAAGAGCATCCGGCAGGCGATCCGCTACCACGAGCAGCGGTTCAACATCGACCTGACGCACGGCAAGCGCGCCGACCTCGAGGCCTTCCTCGGCGCGCTGTAACCGAATCGGTCGTCGAATTCCCCCGGGCGCCCTCGCTCCCATCGGACGGGAGCGGGGGCGTCCATCTTTTCCCCAGGCGTCGACGGGAAGCGCCGGTCCTGCCGGCGCGCGTCCGCGCAATCAGCCGCGGAGCTGGGCGCGGAGCCGCTGCACGTTGGCCTGGTAAACCAGGTTGTCGGGCGCGAGGGCCAGCGCCCCCTGCCACGCATCCAGCGCCTCGCGGTAGCGGCCCTGGGCGCGCAGCACGACCCCCAGGTCGAACATCTCGACGGCGCGCTCCTCCGGGCTGCGTTTGTCCGCTCCGCCGGCGGCCCGGCGGACGGCGTCGGTCAGGTTCGCCGCGGTCGTCACCGCCGCCGGCACCGCGGCCGCGTCGGTCTGGGACCGAAACGCCTCCGGCGGTAGCGGAAGGTCGATGCGCCTGGTGTCGGCTTCCGGGGCGCGCTCGGGGACCTCGGGCCGCCGAATCGGTCCCGACGCCTCGAGCATCTCCACCTCCGACAGCGCCAGGGCGCCGCTCGAATCCGATCGGTCGGACGACCCGATGAGGAGCGGAACCGCCTCGGCCTCTTCCTGGCGCAGCGACTCGGCGACGCCCTCGAGCACCGCCGACAGCGCGCCCGTGACCTCGTGCTCCCGGCTGGACGCGCCGACCTGCAGCAGCGCGCGGGCGATGGCCGCCCCGAGCTGTCGCGCGCTGGCGAAGCGCTCGCGCGGATCGCGCGCGGTCGCCTTCTTCACCATCTCGGCGATGTTCGCGGGCAGATCGGAAATCCGGGCGCGCGGGTCGCAGCACGGGCTGGCCGTCACGTCCCTGACGACCTCGTCGTCCGTTCCGCTGAAGGGGCGAACGCCGGTCAGGCACTCGTACAGCACGACGCCCGCCGAATAGACGTCGCTGCGGCAATCCTCGCCCTCGTAGCGCACGCGCTCGGGCGCGGCGTAGCGGAACCGCCCCACGAACAGCTGGTTGGGCGGGGTGCGCGCGGTGGCGCGGGCGGCGCCGAAGTCGATCAACTTGGCTGTGCCGCTGGTCGAGATGATGACATTGTCCGGGCTGAGATCGCGGTGAACCAGGCCGAGCGGCCCGCTGCCGTCCTCCAGCTCGTGAATGTGCTGCAGCGCCTCGCAGATGTCCCGGCCGATGTGCAGCGCGGCCGCCACCGACATCCGTTCGCGCCGCACGAGCAGCCGCCGATGGACCGCGCGCAGGGTCAACCCGGGCACGTAGGACATGGCGATGAAGTACCGGCCCTCCAGCTGGCCGAAGTCAAACACGTCGACGATGTTGGGGTGGCTCAGGCGCGCCGACAGCGACGCCTCGGCGACGAACATCTCGACCAGCTCACGCCGGTGCTGCAACTTGGGCAGCATCGTCTTGATGACGACCCGCCGCTCGAACCCCTCGACCCCCTTCATCTTGGCGCGCCAGACCTCCGCCATGCCGCCGGTCGCCAGCAGCGACTCGATCTCGTAGCCGCTGAACTGCGTGCCGGGCACCCACGCCGGAGGTGTCTTTCCGACGGGCTCTTCGTCCGCGCGAACCATTGCCGGGGACAACGATCAACGGCAACGAACGCGATAACTTAACTGACCGGCCAGGAAGTGAAGGCCAGCTTCCAGATTGCGGCGGCTACGATCCGCGCTTCTTTTCCAGCTTGGCCACGCGTGCTTTCAGATTGTCGACGTCCTTCTCCAGCAGGTCGACGTGCTTGTGATGGAAGCGCTCGTGCCGCGACTGGTCGCGCGCAATTTGCCGTATGAATTTGCCCAGGTCGAGCAAGCCCTGCTCGACGCGATCGAGCCGACCATTGGTGCCGTCGATTCGTTCGCCGAGCGAGGTCTCGAGGTGGTCGATTCGTTCGCCGAGGGAGGTCTCGAGACGATCGACGCGTTGGCCGACGGTCACGACGCCGTCGCGGATCTGCTTCAAGATCTCAACTGTCGGCTCGTTCACGTTCACTCCTTCATGGTAGCGCGGCCGGGCGCCGTTGTCCCTCGCCCGGCCGCTTCGGTTGTGGTGGTCCTTCCGGTCACGCCGCCTGCGCCGCCGGCGGCAGCTGCGTTCCCAGCGCCGCGTTCTCCGCCTTGCGCGCCTCGAGCAGCGTCAGCCGCACCTCCTGCGCGATCTCCGGGTGCTCCGCGACGTAGGCGCACGCCTTGTCCCGCCCCTGCGCGATCCGCTCGCCCTTGAACGAGTAGAACGACCCCGACTTCTCGAACAGCCCCGACGTCGTCGCGTGGTCGACGATCTCGCCGGGCACGTTCACGCCCATGCCGTAGAGGATGTCGAACTCCGCCTCGCGGAAGGGCGGCGCCACCTTGTTCTTCACCACCTTCACGCGCGCGCGGTTGCCGACCACCTGCTCGCCGTTCTTGACGACGCCGATCTTGCGGATGTCGAGGCGCACCGACGCGTAGAACTTCAGGGCGTTGCCGCCCGTGGTGGTCTCGGGATTGCCGTACACGACGCCGATCTTCTGGCGCAGCTGATTGATGAACACGACCGCGGTGTTGTTGCGCGCGGTCGCGGCGGTCAGCTTGCGCAGCGCCTGGCTCATCAGTCGCGCCTGCAGGCCCATGTGGGCGTCGCCCATCTCGCCCTCGATCTCGGCCTTGGGGACCAGCGCCGCGACCGAGTCGATGACGATCAGGTCGATGGCGCCGGTGCCGACCAGCTTGTCAGCGATCTCCAGCGCCTGCTCGCCGTGGTCGGGCTGCGACACCAGCAGGTCCTCAATGCGGACCCCGAGCTTGCGTGCGTAACCGACGTCCAGCGCGTGCTCGGCGTCGATGAACGCGCAGACGCCGCCGGCGCGCTGGGCCTCGGCGATCGCGTGCAGCGTCAGCGTGGTCTTGCCCGAAGATTCCGGGCCGTAGATCTCGATGACGCGGCCGCGCGGCAGGCCGCCGACGCCGAGCGCGATGTCGAGGCCGACCGACCCGGTGGGGATCGTGCCGATCTCGGCGATGTCGCCGCCCGAAAGCGGCATGATCGCGCCCTTGCCGAACTGCTTTTCGATGGCCGCGATGGCGCCGGCCACTGCCTTCAACTTCTCTTTCATGGTGGACATGGTCTCTCCTTGGGTCAGGTCGTTGGTTGATCGAGAACGCGGTACTGGAGGGCTTCGGCGAGGTGGGCGGACGCGATCGGGGCGCTGCCCGCGAGGTCGGCAATCGTCCGCGCCACGCGCCGCACGCGGGTGATGGCCCGCGCGGACAGCCCGAGGCGCGCCGCCGCCCGCTCGAGCAGCGCGTGCCCGGCGCCGTCCAGCGTCGCCACCCGGCGCAACTCCGTCGACGTGAGCCGCGCGTTCCACCGCTGCTCCCGGGCGCGCTGGCGATCGCGCGCGGCCATCACGCGGTCGCGGATCGCCGCGCTCGATTCGCCCGGGTCGGCGCTGGCCAGCTCACGGTACGGCAGGGCGGGAACCTCGACGTGCAGGTCGATGCGATCGAGCAGGGGCCCGGAGAGCCGCGCCCGATAGGCGACGATCGCCGCGGTCGAGCAGGTGCAGGTGCGCAGGCTGCTGCCGAGGTGGCCACACGGACACGGGTTGAGGGCGGCGATCAGCATGAAGTCCGCCGGGTAGGTGACGCCGCGTCGGACGCGGACGATGGTGACGGCGCGGTCTTCCAGCGGCTGCCGCAACATCTCCAGCACGTGGCGCGGGAATTCCAGCAGCTCGTCCAGAAACAGCACGCCGTTGTGCGCGAGCGAGATCTCGCCGGGACGTACGACCGATCCGCCGCCGCCTCCCACCAGCCCCGCCGCCGACACCGTGTGGTGGGGCGCCCGGAACGGGCGTGCGCCGACCAGCGCCGAACCGCCCAGCAGACCGGCGGTCGAATAAACCATGGTCGTCTCCAGCGCCTCCTCGAAGCCGAGCGGCGGCAGGATCCCCGGCAGGCGCTGGGCCAGCATCGTCTTCCCGGCGCCGGGCGGTCCGACGAACAGCAGGTTGTGGCCCCCGGCCGCGGCGATCTCCAGCGCGCGCCGCGGAACTTCCTGCCCGCGCACGTCGGCGAGGTCGGCGCCCGTCGTGACGGCGGCGCGCAGGGCCGACGTATCTTCGACCGGCAGCGGGTCCCACGGCTCGCCGCGCAGCAGGGCGACGAGCGCGGCCAGGTTGCCGGGCGCCTCGACGGCGAGGCCGCCGACGACCGTCGCCTCTCCCGCGTTCTCGGGCGGCACCACCATCCGGCGGACGCCGCGGGCGCGCGCCCAGGCAGCGATCGGAAGCACGCCGCGCACGGGCCGCAGCGCGCCGTCGAGCGCGAGCTCGCCGACGAACAGCGTCCCGTCGAGGGCGCCCGCGTCGATGACGCCGGCCGCGCACAGCATGCCGACCGCGATCGGGACGTCGAAGGCGGCGCCGTCCTTGCGCAGATCGGCCGGGGCGAGGTTGACGGTGATCCGGCGCGGCGGCAGCTTGAAGCCGCTGTTCTCGAGCGCGCCGCGGATCCGCACGCGCCCTTCGCGGATGCCCGCGTCCGCGAGGCCGACGATGCTGCAGCAGGGGAGCCCGACGCCGACGTCGACCTCGACGTCGATCGGCGCCGCCTCGATCCCGATGACGGCAGCGGACACGACACGCGCGAACATGGGCGCGTGCCATTGCGAGCGCGATGCCAGCGCGAACGCCGCGATTCGCGCGGCGCGCGCCCCCCGCCCGCGGCCGGCTATCGGCCGGCCGTCCTTCCCCTGGCCGCTGGCCAGTCGGCCAGAGCTAGAACGTCAGGCGCAGGCCGAAGCGGCCATTGAACGGCTGCTGGTACAGCAGCGGCCGGCCGTAGTTCGGGTTCTTGGCGATCGGCGCGCCCGAGATGTCCTTGGCGTACTTCAGGTCGGACGGCGTGCCGTTCACGATCGGCCCCGCCCAGCTGTAGGTGTAGTTGTCGTCCGTCAGCACGGCGGACTGCTGGTTCAACATGTTGAACAGGTCCATGAACGCTTCCAGGTTCACCTTGGGCGACAGCTGGCGGCGGTAGGCGATCTTGCCGTTCAGCTCCGTCGTGGTCGGCGTCCGGCCGCCCGAGCCGCGCGGCAACAGGAAGACCAGCTGCTGCCCCGGGATCAGTCCCGACATGTAATTGCGCGGCATGCCCGACCGGGCCGCGAACGAAAGGCCGACGGTGATGAAGCCGTTTCCGAGCGGCGACGTATAGAAGCCGTCGATGTGCGCCAGGTGCGGGCGGTCGTTCGGCAGCGGGCCGTTCGAGTTGGCGTACAGATCGGGCGTGTCGTAGGCGTTGTTGCCGTTCGGCGCGAAGTAGTTCTGCTCGGCCTGGTAGAGGCCGTCGTAGTTGCCGATCAGGCGCGAGTACGTGTACGAGGCGCGCGTCAGCCAGTTCTTGGAGAACCGCTTGTTGACCGACGCCGTGATGGCGTCGTAGGTGCGCTTGGGCTTGGGGGCGCTGGCGAGACCCTTGAGCGCCGCGTAGCGCG
>DATFXS010000006.1:0-4506 GCA_035315605.1 Polyangia bacterium | reverse complement strand
GGCGGCGATGTGCAGCGACAGCGCCTCCGGGATGATTTCGCCCGCCCCGTGGATCTGCTCCATGATCACGCGCAGGTCGTAGCCCTCGACGAACTCGAGGACGATGAAGTACTCGCCGTCCTCCGAGATCCCGAGATCGTGGATCTGGACGATGTTGCGGTGCGAGAGCGCGGAGTGAATGCGCGCCTCCGTCAGCAACATCTTGACGAAGCGATCGTCCTCCGCGAGGTCGGGGAGGATGCGTTTGATCGCGACGAGCTTCTCGAAGCCTTCCGCCGCGACGGCCCGGCCCTTGAACACTTCGGCCATGCCGCCCACGGCGATTTGCTCGAGCAGCTCGTACTGGCCAAATTTCATGAGGGGCGGCTCACCAGCGTAAACCGGAACGATGTCTCGGGTCTACGCCGTAGGGGCCGGGAGCCGCCCGGCGGTTAGGTCCGGCTTTTCGGCCGTCCGCGGCCGTCGGCGCGGCGGCCAGGGTTTCAGTCGATCTCGTCCTCTTCGGGCGCGGCCAGAACCAGGCCGGCGACCGGCCGCGGGAGCGGCTCGCGGGACGCGTCTTCGGGATTCGCCTCGTCGATTCCCTGCGCGAACTCCTCGGCGGCGGTGGTCTCGACGAACGGACCGCCGATCTCCTCGGGAACGATCTGATCGTGATCCTCCTCGACCTCCATGCCCTGCGTCGCGGCCTGCACGTAATCCTCCGCGAGGTTCTCGGCCAGATCGTCGCCGATGCGCGCCGGGCCGTCTTCGGGATCGGGCATGAAGGCGGTACCGTCGTCGGAGCGGCGATGGAGGCCGTGCGGCACGAGCCGCGGATTGATTCCGTCGGCATTTCGGCGCGACGCCTTGTTTCCACGCTTAGCGATCATCCCAGCCTCCTCCCGTCGACAACGAAGCTAAGCACGAGCCCGTAATCTCGAACCGGCTACCACGAGTATAGTGCAGTCGCGCCGCGATGAAGCTGAGATTCGAGCCCGTCCGCAAGCTCTGCGCTGCCGCCACGGAGGACGGAACCGTTCCCGGCCTCGTCCTGCTGGTCGCCACCAACGGGCAGATCGCGTTTCACGACGCGTTCGGGGCACGCCAGCTCGTCCCGCGAATGCTTCCGGTCTTTCCGGATACGTTGTTCGATATCGCCTCGATAACCAAGGCGGTCGTGACCAGCGTGCTCGCGATGCGCGAGGTGGGGCTCGGGCGGATTGCGCTCGAGCTTCCCGTGGTCGAGCTGCTCCCCGAGTTCGAGGGGGCCGACCGGGCGCAGGTGACGGTGCGGCAGCTGCTCAGCCACAGCTCGGGGTTGCCGGCGCACCGGCCGTTCTGGCGCCAGGCGGCCGAGGCGCCGTCCGAGCGCCGTGCGGTCGCGCTGCTCGCCGCGCGCGAGCCGCTGGAGTACGAGCCGGGGACGCGCGCCGTCTACTCCGATCTGGGCTTCATCGTGCTCGGGTGGCTGATCGAACGGATCGGCGGCGAGCGTCTGGACATCGCGGCGCGCCGGCAGATCATGAAGCCGCTGGGGCTGGCGTCGACGACGTTCATGAGCCTGTCCGACCTGGACGAGCGGGCGCGCGTGCTCGGCGATCGATCGATCGCCGCGACGCAACTGTGTCCCGAGCGCCACCGGGTGTTGATCGGCGAGGTCGACGATCTGAACGCGATGGCGATGGGCGGCATCGCCGGCCACGCGGGCCTGTTCTCGACGGCCGCGGAGCTGTCGCAGATCGCGGCGGCGCTCTGCCGAGCCTGGCGCGGCGACGACGCGGGTGGCGGCGCGCTGGTCGAACGCGACGTCATTCGCACCTTCTGGTCGCCGTCGGGCGTTTCCGGTTCGACTTGGCGCCTCGGCTGGGATGGTCCGGCGGCGGCGAATTCGCAGGCGGGGACGCGCTTTCCGCGCGCGGGCGTCGGCCACCTCGGCTTCACCGGCTGCTCGCTCTGGATCGACCCGTCGCGCGACAGCTGGATCGTGCTGCTGTCGAACCGCGTTCATCCGGCCGTGCCGAAGGACGATCGCTTCAAGCGGTTCCGCCCGCTGCTCCACGACGCGATCGTCGACGCGCTGGAATCCTGATCCTCGCGACAGGAATGTCAGATCTCGGCGCCGCGTTGCGCCCGTAACCTCGCGAATCAGGCCCAGCGTGCACCGTGGCACAGCCGTTGCTGACACGAACGCGCATGAAGGTCGCACGCACGACTCTGGTGGCGTTCCCGTTTGTGGTCGCGATCGGCTGCGGGGCCCAATTGGACCACTCGGCAGGCGGCACTGCCGGTACGGGTGGCGCCGGCCGGACCAGCGCTTCGAGCACCGGGGCAGGCGTTGCCGGTACCACCGGGACGGGAGGAGTGACGGGGGCGGCCGGCACGACCGATGCCGGCGGCCTCTGCACCGATCTCCTGAATGATTCCGCCCCCGCGCCGGTGACCTTTCATAGCGGCGACCGTCCGGCCGACGCGCTGGGAGCCGGGGGCGTCATCGTCGATGGCGTCTACGGTCTTGTCAGCACAGACATTTACCGCAGCTCGGACGCCGATCCTCCGGCCAGCGAGGTGACCACCATTCGCATCTCGAACGGCGGCACCCGGATGGAGTATGTGAGCGGGTTCGGGGAAGACGGCGGCGCCGACAACCCGGCGGTCGCCTTCGTGAGGACCCTGGCGGTGTCGGGCACCACCGTGACGGAGACCGAGACCTGCCGGTTCCTTGGCGGCCTCCAGCCTCCAGTCACCGAGGACTTCACCGCCACGCCGACGACGTTCATTCTCGCCAACAACTTGTACGTCAACCGATACCGACTTCGCTGATCGCCGGTTTCAGCGCAGGCCCTCGGGTAGCAGCGGCGATGGATTGCCGACGTAGGTGACCCAGAGCTGGTGCGCGGCGCGGGTCATCGCGACGTGTAGCAGGCGGCGGGCGTCGTCGCTCGCGGGGTAAGAGGCGTCGTTGACGTCCAGCAGGATCACGATGTCGAACTCGAGGCCCTTCGACTGGCGCACGTCGGTGACGTCGATGCCGGCCGAGAAAGAGAAGTCCTGATCCGCGACCAGGCGCAGCGACGGCACCTCGGCGCGCGCCAGCGCCTCGTAGGCGAGGCGCGCCTGCTCGGGATGGCGGGCCAGCAGCGCGACGGACGCGTCCGGCTCGTTGCGAATAAGCTCCTTCAGGGCGTGCGAAAGAAACTCGGCGCATTCGCCGGCCGCCGCGAACGGGAACGCCTCCACGGGCGCGCCGGCGCGCGGAGCGACCGGGCGCACGTCGCCCATCAGCGGACCGAGCACGTGCTCGGCGACGTCGACGATCTCGCGCGTCGATCGATAGCTGACCCGCAACGGCTCGACGCGCTCGTGGGCGATGCCCAGGAAATCCAGCAGCTCGGTCCAGCTGGTGAAGCCGTGCTCGGGGGCGATCGCCTGCGCGGTGTCGCCCGCCAGCGTCACCGACCGCTGGGCGCTGGTCGCGTCCAGCAGCACCGCCAGCTCCAGCGGGGAGAAGTCCTGCACCTCGTCGATCATGAGGTGCTCGTAGGCGATCACGCTCTTGCCGCCGTCCTTGACGGGGCCGGGGGTGGGCAGGCGGCCGCGCTGCCGCTGGTAGATCCGGAGCAACAGCGCGTCGTCCTCCGCGTCGAACGCGAACGTCTCTTCGTCGCTCTCGACCGACCCGCCGGTGCGCAGGCGATCGCGCGCGACGCACCACCGGTGGATGTCGGCCAGCTGGCCCGGCGAGAACAGGCCGGGGGCGTGGCGCGCGAATCCGGCGCCCAGCGCCTCGCGGTCGGTCAGCAGCGAGGCCCACTCGCCGATCACGTCGCGCGTGCGGGCGCGCAGCCTGCGGCCCACGTTCTCGAGGGCATTACGGGTGGCGGGATCGATGTTGCCGTCGCGCAGCCACGTCGCCAGCGCGGTGACCCGCAGGTCGACCGGCCCGCTGGTGCCGTCCCAGAACGCCAGCGCGGCCTCGGCGTCGGCCTTGCCGGCCAGCTCGGTCGCCAGCGTCGTCCGGCACCAGTCGGCCAGCGCCGTCTGCCGATCGTCGATGATGCGCAACATCGCGCCGTGCGCCTTCGCGCGCATCGCCAGCGGCGGCGTCTCCTCGGTCAGGCCCGCGTCGATCGTGGGCAGCGCCGCGCGGCGGGCGGCGTCGGCCCAGCCCGCGAACGTCATCACCGGCACGCCCTCGACGTCCAGCGACGGCAGCACGCGCGACACGTAAGCCGCCAGCGCGCGCTGGTAGACGATCACCAGCATCTTCTCGGGGCGGAAGCGGCGCGGATCGGCGAAGGCGAGGTAGGCGATGCGGTGCAGACCGATCGTCGTCTTGCCGCTGCCGGCCGACCCCTGCACGGCGATCAAGCCCGACGAAGGCTGGGTGATGAGCTCGAACTGGCGCGGATCGATCAGCGCGGCGATCGCCGGCAGGTGGCGATCGGGGCGGCGCGCGCCCGACTCGTCGATGGCCAGCTTGCCGCGTGTCGCGGGCGGCCCCCCACTCGGCGTCCGCGCCGAGTG
>DATFXS010000005.1:0-9749 GCA_035315605.1 Polyangia bacterium | reverse complement strand
CGCGCGTGTTGGAGCCGGTCTCGTCGGGCATGGTGGCGCCGTTCAAGGTGACCTCGCCGCTGACGGTGACGGTGTGGAGGTCGTAGGTCTTTTGCATGCTCTGGCTGATCGCGAGGCCGGGAGCAAACACGTGGTTCAGCGCCGGCAACACCTTCTGACCCGAGGCGTAGACATACTTCACGTCATACGTGCCCGCGTACAGCGTCAGGCTGTACGTCGCGGCCCCGGTCGTCTTTAGTGACGCCGAGATATAGCTGGAGGTCGCCGGGTCCGTGAACCGGATCTCGCCGCGGGTGTTGGTGCCGGTCTCGTCGGGCATGGTGGCGCCGTTCAGCGTCACCTCGCCGCTGACGGTGACGGTGCGGAGGTCGTAGCTCTTCTGCATCGCCTGGCTGACCGCGAAGCCGGTATCGAGCACGTGATTCATCCCGAGCAGCGCCTTCTGGCCCGAGGCATAGAAGTACATGACGTCGTAGGTCCCGGCGTACAGCGTCACGCTGTAGGTCGCCGGCCCGGTCATCGGCAAATCGACCAACCTGGTAGCACCGGTGGCGGATTCGGCGAATTGTATGGTGCCGCGCGTGGTCGCGCCGGTCTCGTCGGGGACGGTCGTGCCATTCACGGTGATCTCGCCGTTGACGGTGACAACGCGGAGGTCGTACGTCTTCTGCGTGTCCTGGTTGAGCGTCACGCTGGCATCGAACTGGTGGTTCAACGTCGGCAGCACCCGTTGCGCCGAATCGCCGAAGTACGTGACCTTGTACGTCCCTGTGTACAACGTCAGGCTGTAGGTCGCTGGTCCGGTCGTTCCGAGCGACGCCCCCATTTCCGCGGCGGTGGCGATCTCGGTGAAGCGGATGTTCCCGCGCGTGTTGCCGCCCGCCTCGTCCGGTATGGTGGCGCCGTTCAGCGTCACCTCGCCGCTGGCGGTGACGGTCTTGAGGTCGTAGGTCTTCTGCGCGTTCTGACTGACCGCCAGGCCGGCGTCGAGCTGATGGTTCATCGCGGGCAGCACCTTCTGGCCCGAGGCGTACACGTACGTGACGTCGTAAGTCGCGGCGAACAGGGTCACGCTGTACGTTGCGGCCCCGGTCGTGCCGAGCGACACGGATACGGACGTCCGGTTCGAGAGATCGGTGAAGCGCAGGCTGCCGCGCGTGTTGGTGCCCGTTTCGTTCGGCATCGTCGCGCCGTTCAACGTCACCTCGCCGGTGATCGTGACAACCTTGAGATCCTCGTTCAGCGTCTGGGTCGGCCCGGTCAGCGCGGGCATGTCGCAGATCTTCGTGCACTGGCCGCTCGGGTCGCACGACGACTGCGCGTCGCACGTGCCGCACGACATGCCGCAGACCGGGTCGGCCCCGCAGACGCGCGCGCCGCACATCGGCGTGCAGACCTTCGTGCAGGCCGACGTGTCGAAGGCCATGCAGCTGCTCGTGCACTTCAGCGTGCCGCCGTCGAACCCTTGCAGCTTGCAGCTCGAGGCGCCGAGATCCGTTCCGTCGCAGACCTCGTTGGTGTCGCGCTTGCCGTTGCCGCAGGTGGCGGGCGCGCCGCAGCCGTGGGTGTCGAAGTCCGCGCAGTTGGCCGCGCAGGCCAGCGTGCCCGGTCCGAAGCCGAGGCTCTGGCAGGTCGCGGTGCCGAAATTGGAGCCGTCGCACATCTCCGGCGCCGTGATCGTCCCGTCGCCGCATCCCGTCGGCGCCGTGCAGGCGCTGCGGTCGAAGTCGCCGCAGGTCGCCTTGCAGTGGAGGGTGCCGCCCGCGAATCCCAGGCTCTTGCAGCTGGCCCCGCCGAGGTCGCTGCCGTCGCACACCTCGGTGCCCGCCTTCTTGCCGTCGCCGCAGACGTTTTTGGCGCCGCCTCCACTGCCGCAACCAGCCAAGACCAGCCAGGCGAGGGTCACGATGATTCGTTTGCGCATGCTGCTCCTGTTTGCGTCCAGAACGGCCGGGAACGATATCCCAATAGCGGATTCGCCCCACCGCAAAAGACGTGCGGCGGGCCCGGATGTCGCGTCACGTTGACGGAATGGCCGGCCCGGAGGATCCTCGGTTTTCGTGTCGGTGCCGCGTAGCACAGCCGTGGTGATCGCGGTGGCGGCGCTCGCCAGCATCGGCTTCGCGATCGGCTGCGCCAGCGAGGCGAGCGCGCGGCGCGGCCCGGCGCCCGTCGGTCAGGTCCAGGAAGGCCGCGCCAGCTATTACGGCAAGCAGTTCGCGGGGCGGCGCACCGCCTCGGGCGAGCGCTACGACCCGCACGGCATGACCGCCGCGCACAAGACGCTGCCGTTCGGGACGCGCATCCGCGTCACCCGGCCGGGCGGCGCGTCGGTTCTCCTGCGCGTCAACGATCGCTGCGGCTGCCCGCACGGCCGGATCGTCGACGTGTCGGAGGCGGCCGCCCACAAGCTGGACATGATGCGCTCTGGCGTCGTGCAGGTGCGGCTGGAAGTGGTGCGGTAGGCCCGCGACGATGACGACCAATCCCTACGAGCCGCCCGTCAGCGATCCGGCGGGCACGGCCGGTCCGCCGCCTCCCGAGAAATCTTTCGCGCGTCGCACGTCGTTCGTGCTGGCGGCGGTCGGCTTCGTCGTCTTCTGGGGCGCGGTGATGTTCGCGGCGTCCAAGGCCGCGGCCGATGAGCCAGCGGAGGGCGTCCAGATCGCCGCCGGGTTCGCCGTGCTGCTCGGGATGGTCACGCATCTCGTCGGCGTCGGCATCGTCTTCGCGGCGCCGCGCGGCCGGCGCCTGCTGCCCGGGTTGCTGAACGGCGTCTCGTTCGCGATCATGGTCGCGATCGTGGCCTACGGTCTTTCGAAGGGGTGAGGAGGTCGAGATGACGGATGCGACGTGCGCGACTTGCGGAACGGTCCTGCCGGCGGCGGCGGTGCTCTACGACCAGCAGGGCAACGTGAAGTGCCAGCGCTGCCTGATGAACGCCCAGACGCTGGACAGCCAGAAGGCGGTTGCGACGAAGGTGAAAGGGATCGCTTACGGCGGCCCGGTGATCGCCCTCGTCGCGCTGGTCTTCAACCCGTTCTGGCTGCTGAGCATCGGGGCGGTCGGCAACGGACTTTATGTCCTGCGCAGCGTGAAGGACCCGGAGACGGCGAAGCACCTCGGCGATTCGGTCGAGAAGCTGAAGGTCGCCGCCATCGCCGGCATGATCCTGGGCGTCGTCACCGGCGTGGCGCGCCTGTTCCTGACGGCCGGCAGCTAGAGGCGCTTGCCGCCCTTGACCTTCAGGATCGGCCCCGTCATCGCGATCCCCATCGCCCCCTTGTCGACCGCGCCGTCGACTTCGACGCGGGCGCCGTCACTCTCGATGCCGCTGGTCTGGCCTTCCAGGACGTAGGTGGTGCCGTCCTCGGCCTCCAGCTGCCAGTGCCCGCCTTCGAGATCGCTCCTGCGCACCGTTCCGCGAAACTTTCCCATCCCGAAAGTATAACCCTCGGTTCGCGCGGGCGCCGGCCGGGCGTCAGGTCTCGGTCTCGATCGGATCGAACCACATCTGCTGCGCGTCGTTCCGGCGCAGGAAGTACGATTCGATCTTGAGGGTCGGGTGGGCCTGGCGGATCCGGACGACGGCCTTCTGGACGTCTTCCCGCTGACGCTGCTCGAGCTCCGCCTCGGGCACCTTCAGCCAATCCGAGTAGAACGCGCAGCCCTGGTGTGCGATCAGCACCACCCGTTCCAGGCCGTGCACGCGGAAGAGAAAATCCAGCTGGCGCTCGGCGCTGTGGCCTTCCCACAAGCCGCCCGAATAGCAGGCCGGTCCGCCCGGCATCGCGAGCCGGTCGTAACGCGGCAGGTGCAGCCCTTCGTGAAGGAACTCGTCGATCTGCTCGCCCGCGCGGCCGTCGCTGCAGTAGATGCTGGCCGCGTGGATGCGCGCGCCGTCGAACGGGATCGAGCTGACGAAGCTGTGCGCGTGCTCGTCGTCGACGCCCGTCGTCCGGTCCCACCCGACGGGAAAGTCACGGCGTTCAATGCCCATGTTGGGCACCCACCTTAGTAGGTCGGGCCGTGAGAATCCACCTTCGTCGTCAGCACCAGCGGGATTTCATAGGGCGCTGCGCCGTAAAGGTACCGATACTTCGCGTAGATCGTCGTCACGCGCTTCACGTATTCACGCGTCTGCGGAAACGCGATCAGCTCGACGAGCTCGTCGGTCGGGTGCTTGGCGTACTGCGCGCACCAGCGCGCCATCATGCGCGGGCCGCCGTTGTAGGCGCCGGCAGTCAGCTGGATCTCGCGCCCGAACTTGCCGTAAAGCTGGCCGATGTAGCTCGCGCCGAGACGGATGTTGATCTCCGGCTCGTAGAGCTGGTCGGGAAAGAACGGTTCGCCCATCGCCGCCGCCACCTGCGTGCTGGTCGGCGGGATCATCTGCAGGAGGCCGCGCGCGTCCGCGTAGGAGACGTCGTGCGGATCGTAACCGGATTCCTTGCGCATGATCGCGTAGAGGAACAGCTCCGGGTTCCCGGCGGCGGCGCCGTACTTCTCGACCAGCGGCTGGTAGGCGCGCGGGAACGCCGCCTCCCACATCGCCCGCGTCCCCTCGTCCTTCAGCGGGTCGGCGGCCAGCGCGGCGCCGCCGCGCGATTCGCCGAGACGGTAGACCCGGTGATAGTCGCCCGCGCGCCTGTAAAGATCGATCAGCCAGGGGAGGGACTTGTCGCCGCCCAGGTGCTTGAGGATCTCCTTCTCGTTGGCCTCCAGCTCCTCGCCGGCTTCCACGGTCATGCCCGCCGCGATCAGCTCGTTCGCGCGCGCGACGCTCGGCTCCTTCAGCGATTTCGGCGGCGGGTCGACGGCGATCTTCTTGACCGGCAGCTCGATCGGCTCGGGATGGCCCGCCTCCTTCAGACGCGCGCGCGACAAGAGGCCGTAGAACGAGAACGGCCCGCGCCGGGCGAGATCGCGATAGATCGCCTCGGCCTCGTCCTTCTTGCCGGCCTTCTCGTGCAGCCGGGCGTGCCAGTACTTCACGCGCGCCGCGATCTCGTCGGACGCGATGCCCGTCGGCGGCAAGCGGCCGTAGCGATCGAAACCGGCGGCCGCCTCGGCGGCGTCGCCGAGCAGGAAGTGCGCGAACGCCAGGCTCCAGGCGGCGTCGTCGGCGAAGGCGCTCGAGCCGAAGTTCTTCAGCGTCGCTTCGAACGCGGGGATGCTCTCGCGGTAGCGCCCGCGGTTGTACTCGAGCCACCCCGACAGGTACTGCGCCTCGGCCGCGTACCGCGAGTGCCCATACTTTTCGATCACCTTCCGGTAGCCCGCGATCGCTTCGTCGTCGCGGTCCACGCGCGACAGCGCGCGCGCCCCGTGAAACTGCGCCGACGCCGCCTTTTCGCCCGTCAGGTGATCGGCCGTGGCCAAAAGCAGCGTGCCGGCGCCCGGGTAGTCGCGCCGCATGTGGAACTTCGTCATGCCGATCTGGTAGTCGCGCTCGGCGGCTTGCTCGGGCGGCAGCGTCGCGGGCAGCTTGGCCAGCTCGGCCAGCGCCTCGTCCCAGTGACGATCCTTCGATAGCGCCTCCGCGCGCCGCAGCCGATCGGCGGGTGGCAGGTCCGCGGGTCCAGGCGTCGTCGTCGGCGCGGTCGTCGTCGGCGTCGCGCCAGCGCCGATTCGCCGCAGCGCCTCGTCCGCGAGCGGGTGCGCCGGGAAGTCACGCGCGATGGCCAGAAATTGGGGACGGGCAGCCTCGCGGTTGCGCTCGGCGGCCTGCTCGGCGACGCGGAAGCGCGCCAGCGCGACGTCACCATTGCGCGGCGACGCGCCTTTGGCCAGCTTGGCGTAGGTAGCGGCCGCCTTGACGTGATCGCCTTCCATCCAGAGACAGTCGGCGATGCGGAACGGCGCCATCTGCGCCGGGCGGCCATGTTCATGACCGCGCACCAGCTTCTCGAAGTTGTCGCGCGCGGCCCGGTAATCGCCGTCGTAGAACTCGCTCTCGCCGAGGATGAACAGCGCCCAGTCCTTGCTGTGCAGATCTTTGGTGACGGCAGCACGCAGCGCCTGCACGGCCGCGTGGTAGTCGCCGGCGCGGTAGGCCGCATATCCGCGACCAAGCTCGCTGGTCGGCTGTGCCGCCTGCGGCGCGGGCGCCGATGCAGGCTGCGCCGCCAGCAGCGCCAGCGACAGAACGAGGGCGATCACCCCCGAACCTTACAACAGACCCGCAACCGATCGCCCGTGCTGGCCGATGACTCGCCGTTTTCTCGTTCCAACGTGATAGAAGGAGACGCCATGGGAAGCGTGAACAAGGTCATTCTGGTCGGAAACCTGGGAGCGGATCCGGAGCTCAAGTACACGCCCTCGAGCCGGCCGCTCTGCAACCTCCGCATCGCCACGACCGACGTGTTCAAGGACAAGTCGGGCCAGCGCCAGGAGCGCACCGAGTGGCACCGCGTGACGGTCTGGGGCGACCAGGCGGAGAACTGCAACAAGTACCTCTCCAAGGGACGTTCGGTCTACGTCGAGGGCCGGTTGCAGACCCGGTCCTATGACAAGGAAGGGCAGAAGCACTACGCGACGGACATCGTGGCCGATCGCGTCGTCTTCCTGGGCAGCGGGAGCGGTGGCGGCGGTGGCGGCGGTGGCGAAGGACGCCGCCAAGGCGGCGGATCCTCACGGGATTCGGGTCCCCCCGAGGACAACGACGGCGGCGCGCCTCCCTCCGACGACGATATCCCCTTCTAGGCCGTTTTCCTTAGGGAACGGGCCGGCTTTCCACAGCCTTTCCACAGGCGACGCACTCCAGCGCGCCTATCGAAGTGCCGAGATCTTCGATAGAATCTATGCTGGTGGTTCGTCGGCTCGTTGCGGTATCGGCCCTGCTGGTGCCGACTCTCGCTCCGGCGTGGGTCGGCAGCAGCGGTGACGCGGTTCGTGAATCGCGGCCGGAGTTGACTGCCATCGTGACGCGGTCGGCGATCGCCGACGACGCAGCGGACGCGCCGGTCGCGCTCTGGTCTCCCGGCCACGGCGCGTTCACGCGATTTCACCCGTCCAGCTCGCCGCGCGAGCTGTTGCTGTCGTTCGACGACGGTCCCGACCTGCTGGGGACGCCGCTGATTCTGGCCGAGCTGGACAAGCGCGGCTTGAAGGGAATCTTCTTCGTCACCGGCTGGCGGCTGACCGGGCAGCGTCCCGAGGACGTCGCCCGCCGGGATCTGGTCCGCAAGATCGCGGCCCACGGCCACCTGGTCGCCAACCACGGCATGAACCACCACGACCTCTGCCAGAATCCCGGCGAGCAGACCGACGAGATCGACGCCAGCACCGAGCTGATCGCCGAGACCACCGGCGTCAGGCCTCTGCTGTTCCGGTCGCCCTACGGCGCCTTCTGCCACAGCCTGGAGGCGGCGCTGACCGCGCGCGGCCTGCCCGACATCGGCTGGAACATCGATCCGCAGGACTGGAAGACCGGCAACTCGGAGGACGCGGTCCTTTCGTACCTGACCGGTAGGGTCGGAGAGCTCAAGGGGCGCGGCATCATGCTGCTCCACGATACGCACGAGGCGTCCGTGCACGCGCTGCCGCGGTTTCTCGACTGGCTGGCGCACGAGAACGAGCGGGCCGTGCGCGCGCACCGTCCGCCCGTCAACATCATCGACTACCGGGCCCTGGTGCCGCGGCGGTCCGTCACGGCCAGCGGGGTCCCCGAGCTGGTCGGTGCGTTGTTCGCCGACGCGCGGGGTTCGGTGGCGCGCCACCTTCACTAGACGCGGGCGACGCGTGAACCGATGCCCGGCTTCGTCATCAGAGACATCGCGCCGGAGGATCTGAACGACTTTCAGCGCGCGGCGGCCCACCTCGATTCGGTGAACCTGCCCGACGACCGGGAGGCGCTGGCGCATATCATCGAACGCTCTCGCCGATCGTTCGTGGCCGCCGCGTCGGGCGCGGCCGAGCCGGCCGCCAAGGATCGCTGCCACGTCTTCGTCGCCGCCGAACGCGACAGCGGCCGGGTGGTCGGAACGTCGATGATCTTCCCGCAGCACGGCAACCGCAAGGCGCCGCACGTCTACTTCGACGTGCTGGAAGAGGAACGCTACAGCGAGACGCTGGACCGGCACTTCGCCCACCGCGTGCTGCGCATCGGCTACAACTACAAGGGGCTGACGGAGATCGGAGGCCTGGTCGTGCTGCCCGCGTATCGCCGCAACCCCGAACGGCTCGGCCGGCTGTTGATGTCGGTGCGCTTTCTCTACATCGCGCGCCATCGCGCCGCGTTTCGCGACGAGGTGCTGTCCGAGCTGATGCCCCCGCTGGAGTCCAACGGCACCAGCCTGCTGTGGGAATCGCTGGGGCGGAAGTTCACGGGCCTCACCTATCAGGAGGCGGATCGGCTGTCGCAGGACAACAAGGAGTTCATCCGCGCGTTGTTTCCGCAGGATCCGCTGTACGCGTCGCTGCTGCCCGCGCACGTTCAGGAGCTGATCGGTCAGGTCGGGCCCGAGACCAAGGCGGTCGAGAAGATGCTGCGCGAAGTCGGGTTCAGCTACGCCCATCGGATCGACCCGTTCGACGGCGGGCCGCACTTTCATGCGCGGACCGACGAGATCAGCCTGGTCCGCGCCACGCGCGCGGGCCGGGTCGGTGCGGCGGACGCCGGTGGGGGCGGGGCGGGAGCGGCCGCCGTCCCCGTGATCGTGGCGCGCGAACGGGGCGAGGCGCCGTACTTCGTGGCGGCGCGCGCGATGGTGCCGCCGGGCAGCGAGCCGGCCGGACCGACGGAGTCACCTGTGCTTGCTCTGCCGGCCGAGGTGCGCGATGCATTGCAGGTCGCGCCCGGGGACGAGATCGCGTACCTTCCAGTCACCTAGATGCCCTCCACCGTCTTCATCGTCGACGACGAAAGGAACATCCGCCGCACCGTCCGCATGGTGCTGGAGGGGGAAGGCTATGCGGTCGAGGAGGCGTCGAGCGGCGAGGAGGCGCTGGCCCGCATCGCGGAGATCGGCGCCGATGTGATGCTGCTGGACGTGCAGCTGCCCGGCATGTCCGGGCTGGAGACGATCGAGCGCATCGCCAAGCTCAAGAACCTCGAGTCGCCGCCCACCATCATCATGATCTCCGGACACGCGACGCTGGCCGATGCCGTGCGCGCGACCAAGGCCGGCGCCTACGACCTGATCGAGAAGCCGCTGGATCGCGAGCGGTTGATGGTCGCCCTGCGCAACGCGCTCGAGCGGCGGGCCATGGAGCGCGAGGTGCAGGGCCTGCGCGCGATGGCCGACGAGCGCTTCGAGATGGTGGGCAAGAGCGCGCCGATGGCGGCGCTGTTCGCGCAGATCGCCAAGGTGGCGCCGACACGCACGCGGGTGCTGATCACCGGCGAATCGGGCACCGGCAAGGAGCTGATCGCACGCGCGATTCACCGTTCCAGCACGCTGGCCGAAAAGCCGTTCGTCAAGGTCAACTGCGCGGCGATTCCGCCGGAGCTGATCGAGTCCGAGCTGTTCGGCCACGAGCGCGGCGCCTTCACGGGCGCCACCGCTCGCAAGCGCGGCCTGTTCGAGCTGGCCGACGGCGGGACGATTTTCCTCGACGAGGTGGGCGACATGATCGCGTCCGCGCAGGCCAAGGTGCTGCGCGTGCTGCAGTCGGGCGAGTTCACGCGCGTCGGTGGCGAGCAGGCGTTGAAGGTCGACGTGCGCGTCGTCGCCGCGACAAACCGCGACCTGCAGGCGGCCGTCGCGGCCAACGCGTTCCGCGAGGACCTCTACTTCCGGTTGAAC
>DATFXS010000004.1:0-3303 GCA_035315605.1 Polyangia bacterium | reverse complement strand
TCATGGCCGCGGGTTCAGTCGCGCTCGCCGACATCTGGGCGGCCGCGTGGAAGGAAGGCAGCGGCGAAGACATCGCCTCGTCGGCCCTGGTCGCGCTCGATCAAGGAGAGCTGGCGACGCTCTATCGCCGGTCCGATTTCTATCCGTCGATGTCGCTGGAGTCGATGGTGCCGCTGTTGACGCCTGACGGCGACGGCGCACCCGCGCCGCGTCCGGCCCGCGGCCGTCGGCAGCCCGCTGCGCGCGGAGGCCGCGGCGGACGACGGGCGCGCGGCGGCAAATCGCGAGGCGGGCGACGGCGCGCGAACCGCTAGGGCGCCGTCAACCCAGCTCGACGCACATCAGATCGCGGCGGTCGCGGATGTAGAGACGGTCCCCGACGAGGGCCGGCGGCGTCCACGACAGCCGCGAGAGCAGCGGAGCCGTCGCGGTGATTCGGAATCCTTCCCGCGACGGATGCGCGATCATCAGCGCGCCGTCCTCGTCGAGCGTGATCAGCTTCTGATCCGCCCAGACGAAGGTCGCCTTCTGGATGCTGCGCTGCTGCCAGTAGATCTTTCCGGTCTGCGCGTCGACCGCAGTGAGAATCGCCTGGCTCCCCTTGCCTCCGCTCGAGAAGTAGAAGACGCCGTCGATCAGCATCGCGTTGCCGTGATGCAGCCGCAGGCGGTTCGAGCTCCACAGCTCCGTCGCCCGCGTTTGAACGCCGGCGCGTTCCAGGCGGATGACTTTCGCGCCCGCGTTGTACTCCGCCGACACGAAGAGGATGTTGCCGGGGCCCCAGACGGGCATCGAGATCGCGATCGAGTAGTCGGCCTTGAACGGCACCTGCCACTGGAGATCGCCGTTGTGCGGGTTCACCGCGACCATCGCGCCGTCGAGGACCGCCACGAGCTGCTCGAGCCCGTCGACGTCGATCAGCAGCGGTGACGAGTAGACGTTGCCGAGATCGACCCGGCTCCAGGCGACTGTGCCGTCGGCCTGCTGGAACGCCATCAGGCCGCGCCCCGGACCGCCGACCGGGACGATGACGAGATCGCGGAACGCGATGGGGCTCGACGCGTAGCCGTACATCATGCGCGAGCCGCGGAGATCGGTGACGAGTTCCTTGCTCCAGAGCACGGCGCCGCTCTTCTTGTCGACGCACTGCAGGCGGCCGGCCACGCCGGTCGTGAACAGCCGATCGCCGGCGACGAGCGGCGCCGAATACGGTCCGTTGCCCTGCTCTCGGGCCGCGTCGCTCGTGAACGGCATCGCGTTCGCGCGCTCCCACAACGTCCGGCCCGTGTCCGCGTCCGCCGCGACGACGACCTCTTCGCGCGGTCTGCCGTACATCGTGTAGAGGACGCCGTTCTCGACCGCCGGCGCCGAGTAGCCCTCGCCGAGCGGCCGCTTCCACACGACGCGTGGTCCGGCCGCGGGCCAGGTGTCCTTGAGCCCGGCAGCGTCGGTCTGGAAGTTCCGATGGGGGCCGCCCCACTGGGTCCACGGCACGCCCCGCGGCGCCGGCGGCGGCGCCGTAGCGGCCTTCTTCGCGGGAGCCGCCCGGTCCGGCCGCTGCGTCAGCGCCGGTACGGCCAGCAGCATCGTCAAGAACGTACGACGATCCATCGTGAAGATCTCTTTGCCACGGAGTACGCGGATCACACGGAATACCCGGACCGCCACGGAGCCGTGCCCCTGGTGTACTCCGTGTGCTCCGTGTACTCCGTGGCCAAAACTCGCAGATCCTGCGTGCCGCCCCACTCGCGAGTGAGGCGGCGCGGCCAGGTTCAGTGTTGCGTGGACTTCTTCCTGCTCGGCGAGTCGTCGGCCTTGAGATCGCCGAGCGCGTACTGCATGCCGGCGAGCAGGTGCTCCATCATCGGCTTCAGCGCGTAGATGCGCTCGTCGTGGCCGATCGCCATGTAGAACATGCGGCCCTGGCCGTCGCGCTTGATCCAGCTCAAGCCGAAATCGTGATCCGGACGCGGGTTGCTTTCCTTCAGCTTGTCCATGAAGCTCATCTTGTCGTAGTTGATGCTCGTCAGGACGTGCACGTTCTCGCGCGAGAAGGAGTTGATGCTGAAGGTGTAGGTCTCGTCGTAGACGTCGTAGTCCTGGCCGTTGAACATCTTCGTCAGCGGGCTCGTCTTGTCGTCGATCTTGAAGACGATGTGCTGCGGGTCGAGCCAGTGGAACTTGAACCAGCCGCCGATCATGTTGTCCCAGTCGGGCCAGCTGCCGCGGCCCTGATCGCGGCCCGGTGAGCCGACGTACCTGTTGTCCAGCGTCGCGACGGGGACGATGCCGTTCGCGAACGCGGGCTGCAGCACCTTGCCGGCGCCGCCCGGATCGAGCTGCTTGTACCAGCCGGCGGCGACGGCGTCCATGTCGGCTTTCGTCAGCGTCAGGTCGTTCGCCTGCAGCTTCTTGTCGTTCAGCCCCCACGACCAGCGAAGAATGACGGAGGCGAGCGTGCCGCCCGCGCCGTTCGCGTTGCCGCGGCCGAAGCCGCCGCCGCGCTGGCCGGCCCCCTCGTCATTGGGGCACGGCGAGTGATACGAGTCGCCCGTCGCGTGAATCCCCGCGACGCCCTTGCCGCCGCGCACGAACTCGATGAACGCGGCGCGCCGCGCATCGGTCGCCGCCTTGTCGCCCGCCTTGTCGAGGAAGCAGCCGGTCGTGCTCGACAGGAAGATCGCGTCGTACTGCTTCAGGTTGTCGGCGGTGAAGACCGCGGGATCCCACGACGTGTCCGACGTCCAGGCGCCGGTCTTCTTGCCGAGTTCCTCGATCGCTTTCGCCGCGAGCGGGATGGACGAGTGCTGGTAGCCCGCGGAGGGGATGCGCGAGAAGATCAGGACCTTGCGCGCCTTCGCCGGCTTTGCCGGCGCGGCGGCCGGCAGCACCGCCATCATCTGCTCGACGTCGCTCGGGCACGCGACGGTCGGATGCTGGCTGCGTCCGCCGCACGGATCGTTCAGCCCCGGCGTCGTCGCGCCGGCGACGAACTCCACCGGTCCGCGCCCGCCGCCGCCTCCGGGACCTCGACCGCCCGGCGCGCCGCCGCCCGGCGCGTCCGGTGGCGGACCGAGCGCGGTGTTGAGCGCGCCCGAGAGCTGTTCCTGCGTCACCGATCCGGACTTCGCCGAATCGGCGGCGTCGTACCAGCCGTCGAAGGCGGTCTTGATTTCTGCGGCCGTCACGGCCCCGTCCTTGTCCGCGTCGAACAGCGTGAAGAGCTGCGCGCCGACCCCGCCACCGCCGCGCCCCCCGCCCGGCGCCTGCGCGTTCATGGCCGACGGGGCCATCGCGATCGCC
>DATFXS010000003.1:0-8139 GCA_035315605.1 Polyangia bacterium | reverse complement strand
CCCCCGGCCGTGCCGCCTGTGCCGCCGCGACCGCCCGCGCCCCCGGCCGTGCCGCCGCTGCCGCCTCGTCCCGCGCCGCCCGCGGTGCCGCCCGTGCCCGTTCCGGCTGTCCCACCGCCCCCGCCGGCCGTGCCGCCGCTGCCGCCTGCGCCGGTCGTACCCGCCGAGCCGCCGCTGCCGCCGGTCGCCCCCGCCGAGCCGCCGCTGCCGCCGGTGCCGGCCGTCCCGCTGCCGCCCGTGCCCGCGGTCCCCTGCGTGCCGGCCACGCCGCTGCCGCCACCGCCGGTCGTGCCGCCGTGGCCGCTCGACTGCGTGCCGCCGGTGCCACCGCCACCGCCACCGCTCGAGCCGCAGGCGCCTGTGACCAGAACCAGCGCCCAGACGAGATGACGGGACAGACTCATCGCTTTTGTATGGTTTTCCACGGCCGCTGAAGTGCCCCGCCCCTTGCCGGACGGGTCACCGATCTTCAGAGCCGGCCCGTGCCGAATTTGCCACGGAGATCGGAGAAGAAGGACATGGCCAGGATGACGCCGCCTATCGTCGACCAGGCGGTGTCGAGCGCGGTCTCGATCGCCGTCTCGACGGTCGGTCCGGCACCCAGCACCACCAAGAACGCCACGACCAGGCTCGCGAGATAGAGCCAGGGACCGATCTGCCAGAAGCGCAAGAGCGCGATCCAGGCGACGATCAGCAGCGGCGCCAACAAGAGATCGCCCACGACGGTGACGGTCTGGCTGCCCGCGAGCGGCGTGTGCGTCCGCGCCTGCACGTACGCGAGCAGCGGGGCAGGCAGCGTGCGTTGAAGGCGCACGCTCGCCGCAATCGACAGCGCCATCAGCGCCATCTGCGAGACGATGAGGATCCGGAACAGCCTGACCTGGTTCATCGGCCGGTCCGTCAGTAGTTGTGCGCCAGCACGCCGCCCGCGAAATAGGCGTGCGTGCTCTCGATTGTCAGATCGAAGACGTCGGTGTCGGCGACCCGCGTCGCGATCGTCTTGACCGCGACCGGGGCGAGACCGCCGTCCGTCAGGACGCCCAGCTGGTCACCGGCGCGCAGCTCGCCGGCCGGCACGAAGGAGGCGCGCGCGGGCACGAACAGCGGGTGGTTGGCGCTCACCTTCAGCGTGCGGCCGTCGGCCAGCGTCAGCTCTAGCAGCTCGTGGGCGCGCCGGCGCTTGACGTCCAGCACGCGGGCCGCGACCGGCGCGCCGCGATCGATCGACCACGACAGCACCCGGCTCCCCGCCGCCACCGTCTCGATCGGCCGGTCGCCATCGGGCGTGGCGATCGGCGTCCCGGCCGGAAAGCAGATTTCGCGCCCCTCTTCGTCGACCCAGGTGCCCTTGTCGTCGAGGAAGATGTACTGGTTCTCGTCGTCCATCGCGTCCCAGGCGCGCTTTCGCGAGAACGGCCCGTAAACGGCCGTGACCCGATCGCATTCGAGATTCCCCGGCCCGACGTCCGGCTGCGCCTTGCGCTCGGCCGCCTCCTGCGCCCGGCAGAGGCGGACGGCTTCACGGCGGTCGGTGGCCTTGGAACCCCGATCACCGGCGATGAAGAAGACCGGCCGCTGCCCCGGGGCGACGCGCACGACGTCGGTCAACCGCAGCAGCGCGCAATCGCGGGCCATGTTGTGCCACCCGCGCTTCGCGTCGCGGACGGCGCGCCGGAAGGCGACGCGCGCCTCGGCCTCGGTCCGCCCGTGGCCGACGATCGAGCAGCGCGACACCACGTAGACGCCGGGCTCGCCGACGCGTATCTGATCTTCCGGATCGACCGCTCGGGCGCCGGACGTCGCCAGCATCGCGGCGGCGAACACGACCGCGCGCAGGCCCGACAAGGTCTACTTCCCCGGCTTCAGCTTGACGTCGTTGGTCGTCTCGGGAACCAGCTTGCCGTCGTCGGTCGGGCGGAAGCGGATCTCGGTCTTCACCTCGATCACCATCTTGCCCAGCGCCTTCACCAGCTCGTCGTTCAGGTTCAGGCGTTCCAGCCAGTTCCGCATCTCGCCCGCGGCGACGCGCATGATGTCTTCCTTCGAGCGGCTGGCGGCGCCGACGCCGGCCGACACCGCGCGGCGCACGAAGTCGCCGATGCCGCCTTCGCGCTCGCGGTCACGGTCGCTGCCCGGGGAGGTGACCTCCTCGTCGCCGACGACGGCGGTGGCGTCCTCGTCGTCCCCGGCGGGTTTTGGCTTTCCGGCGTCCTCGGCCATGGGCCGAAGGTTACCGCGGACCGGGAATCCGCGTCGAGCGCAGGCGGGCTTTGCCCGGTTACGATATCCTGCCCATCCGGTGCCCATCTCCGGCCGCTCCCGACTGTTCGTCGCGTACTTCGTGACCGCTCAGGTCGCGGCGTCGTATTTCCTGCTCGCGGTCGCGCGCCGCTTTCGCCGTCAGGAGGCGATCGAACGGCTGACCCTGGCCAAGCACCGGCGGAACGCGCGCCGGATCGAGGCCGCCATCCTCCGGCTGCGCGGCCTGTTCATCAAGGTCGGGCAGCTGATCAGCATCATGGCGAACTTCCTGCCCGACGCCTTCCGCGAGGAGCTGGAGCGGCTGCAGGATCAGGTCCCGCCGCGGCCGTACCGCGACATCGAGGCGCGGGTCCGCGAAGAGTTCGGCGGTCGCGGGCCGACCGAGGTGTTCGCGGAGTTCTCGCCCGAGCCTGTGGCGTCGGCGTCGATCGGCCAGGTGCACCGGGCGCGCCTGACCAGCGGCGAGGAGGTGGCGGTCAAGGTTCAGTACCCCGACATCGAAGAGATGGTGCAGGTCGACCTGCGCGCGCTGCGCCGCATCTTCAAGGTGCTGCGCTGGTTCATGCCCGACTACGGGTTCGACACCATCTACCGCGAGATCAGCGAGATGGTGACGGCCGAGCTGGACTTCCGGCGCGAGGCGGCGGCCATCGAGAAGATCGCGGCCAACTTCGCGGCGCGCAAGTCCAAGAACGTCCGCTTCCCGCGGGTGGTGGCCGGCTGCTCGACCGGGCGCGTGCTGACGACCGAATGGATCGAGGGGATCAAGGTCGCGCAGCTGGATCGGCTGGAGAGCAGCAAGATCGATCGGCGGGCGGCGGCGCGCGCCTGCGTCGAGGCCTACTGCGAGCAGATCTTCGTCGACGGCCTGTACCACGCGGATCCGCACCCCGGCAATCTGCTGATCCAGCCGACGCCGTCCAACGCGTCGCCGTCGGTGGTCTTCCTGGATTTCGGCGCGATCGGAACGGTGAGCGAGGGGATGCGCCGGGGAATGATGTCGTTCCTGCAGGGCGCCATCACGCGCGACACGATGCGCATCGTGTCGGCGATGAAGGAGATGGGGTTCATCTCGCGGCGCGCCGATCCCGAGGTGTTCGACCGCGTCGTGCAGTACTTCCACGACAAGCTGCGCGGCCAGGTGTCGCTGGACGGCTTCTCGCTGAAGGACATCCGGTTCGAGGCCGACCAGACGCTGGGCAGCCTGCTGGATCTGCGGGAGATGAACGTCAGCCTGGCGGACATTCGCGACGCGTTCCACATCCCGAAGGAGTGGATCCTGCTCGAGCGGACGCTGCTGCTGCTGCTCGGCGTCTGCACGACGCTGGACCCGGAGATGAACCCGACCACGGTGATCGAGCCGTACCTCGAGCGCTTCCTGCTGGGCGAGAAGAAGCAGTGGTCGGAGGTGGTGGTCGAGGCGACGCGCGAGATGGCGCTGGCCGCGCTGTCGCTGCCCGGCGATCTGCAGCGGTTCATGAACCGCGCGCTGCGCGGCGACCTCGAGCTGCGGGTGCGCAACCTGGAGGACAACGCGCGCATGCTCTACTTCGGGGGCCAGCAGATCCTGTGGGGGCTGCTGACTGCCTCATCCGCCGCGCTGGCGGTGCTGTTCGACGGGCGCGGCCATGGCGGTCGGGCCTGGGCGGCCGGAATCGCGTCCGCGCTGTTCGCGGTGTTCCTGCTGTTCGCCTGGCTGGCCGGGCGCCCGCGGCGCTGGCGGCGGCGGCCGTGACCCGACGTTGATTTTCGCCGGTTGCCGGAATATCTAGTGTCGGCGGTACAGAGATGCGCCCGATCCTCCTGAAGATCCCGACGATGCCGCTGCTGATCGCGGCGCTGCTGGTCGCGGGGATCGCGATCGTTCGCGACACGGTGTGGCGCAAGCGCAAGGGCTTGAAGATGGCGTTCCCGTCGACCGCGCTGTGGGCGCTGGTCGGGGTGGCGCTGCTCATCAAGTGCATCGGCAAGTATGGCGACGACGGGGCCAACGTCGTCGCGAACCTCAAGGACGGCTTCGTGCCGATCTACGCGTACGGCGTCATGCTCGGGACGTCGCTGGTGATCGGGTGGTTCATCGCCATGAACCTCGCCGGCAAGGACGGTATCGACCAGCAGGAGGCGGGCACGATCTACATGTGGACCGCGGTCTGGTCGATCATCGGGTCGCGGTTGCTCTGGTACTTCACGACGCCGAAGGCCACGATCGCCGAGATCCCGATGGTCAACCAGGGCGGTCTGGTGGCCTACGGCGGGATGATCGGCGGCTTCCTGGCCAGCGTCTACTGCTGCCGCCGCCGCGGCATCCCTCTGCTTCAGTGGGCGGACGTCGCGGCGCCATCCGTCGTTCTCGGCACCGCGATCACGCGGATCGGCTGTTTTCTCTTCGGGTGTGACTATGGCGCGCGCTCCAGCGCGCCGTGGGCGGTCCAGTTTCCCGGTCCGAACGCGCACAAGTTCCTCGGCATCATCAAGGGCGGGCCGGACGGCAGCCCGGCCTGGCAGCATCACTACGGTCAGCTGCTGACGGAGTGCGTGAAGAGCGGCACGTGCTGGTCGGACAAGGTCCACCCGACCCAGCTCTACGAATCGCTGGTCGGCCTGTCGCTGTTCGGGCTGCTGATGCTGATCCGCAGGTACCGGACGTTTTCGGGACAGGTGTTCCTCGGCTGGGTGATCGGGTACGGCGTGCTTCGCTCGCTGATCGAGCGCTATCGCGACGACGCCGATCGGGGCGTCTACAACATCTTCGGAGACGTCACGCTGTCGACGTCTCAGATCATCGGCATCGTGTCGGTGGTCCTGGGGCTGGGCCTGTTCGTGGCGTTGCTTCGAAAATACCGGCGCGATCCGGCTAGTCTGCGCCTGTGGGAACACGTGCCTGCGCCGGCGAAGGTCGAGGCCCAGGCCAAGACGAAGGGCGAAGAAGGCGGCGGAGGCAAGCGCCGCAAGCGCCGGTGAGGCGTTTCGGCGCCGTCGTTCCGCTGGCGACCGCGCTCGCTCTGGCGTCGGGGGCGGCGCGCGCGCAGACGGCCGCGCCGCCGTCCGGTTCCGTCGACGCGGACGCGGGCGCCCGCAAGGACGCCGACCTGGAGGCGTCGCGCAAGGCGATTCAGGATCTGGAGGCGCAGGTGATCGAGCTGCGCCGGATCATCGAGGCGATGGACCAGTCGCGCGCGTCGGTCGACGACCTGCGCCGGCGCATCGACGAGCTGGAGACGCGCCTCGGCGACAACGATCGCCGCGACGAGGCGCTCGCCCACGGCCAGGGCGGCGAGGCGACGCTGTTCAAGTTCCATGACGACGGATTCACGCTTCATTCGCCGGACGGCCGTTTCGAGCTGATGCCGCACCTCCGGTTGCAGACCGTCTATGCGGGTGTGCTCGCGTCGAAAGGGACGGCGGACAACGGCGTCGCCCCCGACAAGTCGGGCTTCACGCTCTCCCACGCCGAGCTGATCATGGAAGGCCACGTCTGGCGGCGGATCATCACCTACCGCTTGCAGCTGGACGCCGCCGAATCGCCGACGATCAACGACGCGTACGCGCAGATCGGCCCGCCGCGCCGCTTTGGCGTGCGGGTCGGCCAGTTCAAGGTGCCGTATGGCCTGCAGCGCTGGACGTACAGCGGCGAGCTGGAGTTCATCGACATCTCGGCACCGATGGCCGCGTTCCAGCTGGATCGCGACATCGGGCTGATGCTGGTGGGAACGCCGCTCGGCGGGAAGCTCGCCTACGAGGTCGCGGTGCTGAACGGCGCCGGCGCCGGCAAGCCCAACGACAACATCGATCTCGCCTACGCGGCGCGCGTCGTGGCGTCGCCGTTCGGGCCGCTGCCGCCGGGTGAGGGCGACGTCGAATGGCACCCGCACCCGCGCGCCTCGCTGGGCGTGGCCGGCTACTACAACCTCGTCCCGACCGACATCATCGCGCGCACGGCGGCGCACGGGGCCACAACCAACCCGAACGCAAATACCGATCAAGACGGCGACGGCCGGATCGACAACGTCGCGATCTGGCAAGGGAACGTCGAGCTGAAGGCGCTCTGGCGGGGGGCGGCGCTGCAGGCGGAGTACTTCACCCGCTACGAGAAGCCGGGCGGCATGTTCGCGGCGCGCAGCTATCAGGGCGAGTATGTGCAGGCGAGCTACTTCGTGATTCGCGGCCGGTTGCAGGTCGCCGGCCGCCTCGGCTGGACGGATGAACCGCGCTACGGATCGACGCCGGACGAGCGCGCGCTGACCGGTAACCACGTCAACGAGCAGAGCGCGGCCGTCAACGCCTACCTTCGCGGCCACCGGATGAAGCTCCAGGTCGACTACACGCACTCGCACGCGACATACAAGGAGCCGGGTAGCGACATGCCGGCCGTCCCCGCGCTGTCGGGGCCAACGCAGCACCGCGTGCGCGCGGCCCTCCAGGTCGGTTTCTGAGCCGGTTTTTGAGCCGCCTGCGCCGGCCGCGGCAGCTCAAATTCCGGAATGGAATGTACCGACGGGCCCCTACGGACCCCCCCGCCGCGCATTCCGCATTATGGTGGTATACGTTCGGCCCTAGGGAGATAGCGGATGAGCCTCAAGCGAAGCCACACCAGCACCAAGAGCGCTTTCGGCGGCAGCGATGCTGGCGCCAAGGTCGATCGGCAGGAGCTGTATGACGAGCTCAAGCGCATGGCCGGCGCCAACGAGACGTTCACCCCCGTGGACGTCGCACTGGCGATCGGGGCCGGCGAGCCGCAGGTGTCGAAGGCGCTGCTCGGCCTCGCCGCCGAGGGCTATTTGGAAAAGGTAGAGGTCGGCAAGTACAAGGCGGCGGGGATGGCGGAGCTCGGTCAGGCCGAATTCCTGAAAGCCTTTGCGCGCGCGTCGCGCGTCGATTCGACGCGGCAGCGCGACCTGGCCGAGATCGCGCGCCTCAAGCAGAACAACGACGCCATGAGGCAGCGCCTGCTGACCGCGATCGCCGAGCGCGATCACTACCTGGCGGCGTTGAAGTCGCGCGGCATCGATCCCGGCCCGGCGCCGGTTCCCGTGGCGCCCGTGGCGGCGCCCGCCGCGCCGGAGGCCGTTGCGCCCGCTCCCGCCGCGGCGCCGCCCGCGCCTCGCGCGCCGGCCCCTGCGCTCGCCTCCGACGATGCGGCGCCGGGGCCCGAGGCGCTGGCGGTTCCATCGCCCGCGTCGGCCGCCGCGCCTTCAGGCCCGGGCGACACGGGCGGCCACGGGACCTCGCCCGACGAGCCGGGCCCGCACAGCTGACGCCGGCCAAGGGCACCGAGCAAGGTCACAACGTCAATAGATCGCGAGGGGAGGGCGCCGTTTGCGTGTCACGCTGATTCGTCACGCGGAGGCGGGTGACGACGCGCCCCGCGACGATGCGCGCACGCTGACGGTCCGCGGGCGCGCCGACGCGCGCCGGCTGGGGCGTGTGCTGGCCCGCCGCGGGATCCGGTTCACCACGATCGTCACGAGCCCGCTCGTTCGGGCGGTGCAGACGGCCGAGATCGTCGCCGCGGCGACCGACTATCGCGGGCGCATGGCGGCAACGGACCTGCTGGTGCCCGAGGGGGCCCCGGGGGACGTCGTCGCGCTGCTGTCCAAGCTGGACAAATCGGCGGCAAAGTCCGTCGCGCTCGTCGCGCACGAGCCGATCCTGTCCGCGATCGCCGCGGCGCTGACCGGCAAGAGCCGCTACCCGGCGCTGCGAAAGGCGGAAGCGCTTCGCATTCGCCAGCCCGAGGGTCCCGCGACGACGGGCTCGCTGCGCTGGCGGGTCGACGGCGGCAGCGGAAAACGCGAACGCCTGCGCTGACCCTCGACGGGCAGCGCTTTGAGCGCTCGGAAGTCCCTGATAAGATGGGTTACGGCTATGAACGCGGGC
>DATFXS010000002.1:0-4773 GCA_035315605.1 Polyangia bacterium | reverse complement strand
ACAAGGGCGTCCGGCGCCGGGCTCTCGGCTCGGGCCAAGCCGCCGACGAGGGTGACGCTTCCCAGGACGGCGACCGCGATGCGCAACACGGGAGGTTTCAACATGGCACCGCCGCGGGAACGCAAACCCGATGCCAGCTGGCGTATCCGAGCCGCCTCCCAGATCTTCGCCGGCTCGTGCCGCTTCAAGTGCGCGCTGATGTCGAAGACCTGACGCCCGCGTTCAATTGCTCGGACGGTCGGGCGCGACCAGAACCACCGGACCGGCGGGCGTGCGCGCGACGAGGCGGGCTGCGCCCGGCGGCAAGGATTGCAGCGCGGCGGTGATCCGGCGGCGTTCGTCATCGGAAAGCGCGTCGATCGGCACGAGCTCGCCGACGATCGCCTCGTACCAGATTGAACGGCGATCGTCGGACAGGCGCAGCACCCGCTGCACGAACGGTCCGCCGGCCGCCGCGATGCCACGCAGCCGCTCCAGGCCGGTGTCCTCGAGTGGCTGGGCGCGCTCCTCGATCAGGATGTTGCGCGCGGTGCGGGCGTCGCGCCGCAAGGCGACGCGCGCCTCGGCCGACTGCCAGAGCACGTGCTCCTCGTCCCCCGGTTGGGGCGACATCGGCAGGGCGGCCAGGCGCTCGCTGGCCTCGGTGGCGGCGGTCGCGATCGGAACCGCGATCGCCTCGACCGGCCACGACGCGACCGCGTCCGCCATCTCGGCCGCCGACCCGAAACGGTCAGCGGGTGCCTTGGCGAGCGCGCGGCGCAGCGCCTGATCGTGCGCGGCGCTCAGGGTGGCCCGCGAGGCCGTCGCCGCCGGCGGCTCCTCACCCAGATGTTGGCCGACCAGATCCGGGCCGAGAAACGGCGGGCGGCCGGTCAGCGCCTCGAACAGCGTCGCACCGAGCGAATACAGATCGGCCGCGGCGCCGATGGGCGCGTTGCTGATCTGCTCGGGCGACATGTACGCGAGCGTCCCCAGGAAGCCCCCCGATTGCGTCTGTCCGAAGTCGGCCAGGTGCGCGCCGCCGAAGTCGCCCAGCTTTGCGTTGCCGGCGGCGTCGAAGAAGATGTTGGCGGGCTTGACGTCACGATGAACGATGCCGCGCTCGTGCGCGGCGCCCAGCGCCGCCAGCAGGTCGAGGGCGAGGCGGCGCGCGGCGGCCGGCGTCAGTGGCCCTGCGGTGGCCAGCCGATCGGCCAGCGTGCCGCCCGGCATCAGCTCGAAGACGAACAGGCCGGAGGGCGGCTGGGCGTCATAAAGCGTGACGATGTTCGGGTGGCGCAAACGGCCCGCCGCCTCGGCCTCGCGCGCGAAGCGGAGGTACGCCTGCTGCTCGGGATCGCCGGGCGCGCCGCCGAGCTGGAGCAGCTTCAGCGCGACGGGGATGCCGAGCAGCGTGTCGACCGCCTCGTACACGCGTCCCGTGGCGCCGCCGCCCAGCAACCGGCGCAGCTCGAACCGCCGCGCGACGCCCGTCGTCGGGCTGCGGTCGCGCTTGGCGGCCAGCAGCGACTCTCCCTCCGCGGCCGCCGCCTCGGCTTCTTCCAGCGCGACCAGATCCTCCGGCGCGCGCGGCAGCTCCGGGTGATCCTTGCGGACGCGTTCGACGACCTCGATCGCCGCCCCACGAAAACCGAGCGCGAGCAGCGGGGCCACGAGCGCGCGCAGCGCGGCCGCGCGCAGGGCAGGGGCACGCGCCGCCGCCTGCAGGTGGCGCGCGGCCTCCTCCTGGCGGCCGAGCCGCGTCAGCAACCGTCCCAGCGCCAGACGCGCGGAGGCAGCTTCCTCGCTGCTCCCCTGCGCGATCAGCCGCTCGTAGAGCAGGCCGGCCTCGCGCAGCTCGCCGGCGCGGACACGGGCGCGCGCCTCGTCGAGCGGGGCGCCCCCGCGGCGGTAAAGGGCGGCGGCGCGCTGCCAGGCGCCGGCCCGTTCGGCGGTGCGGCCGGCCTCGAAGAAGCGCCCCCGATCCGCGAACGCGTCGGCGACGGCGATCAGATCGGCGGCGCCCGTGGCGGCGTCGGCGATCTCGGTGGCGCGGGCGGGCAGGTTGGCGTCCAGCGCCAGGCGCACCGCCAGCCCGCGATCCCCCAGGGTCACCGCGAGCGGCAGCGCGTCGACGAAGCGCCAGACGCGCTCGTAAAGCGCGATCGCGCGCCGCAGCTCGCCGCGGTCGGCCGCGATCCGCGCCGCCTCGACGTACGCGCCGTGCGCGACCAGGTATTCGATGATGTCGTAGGGAGGCGATTCCATGGTAGGGATCCCGCCAGCTTCGCCATGATACTCGGCGTTCTCGGCGGCAGCGGCCTCTACGATCTCGACGGGCTCTCCGAGCCGCGGACGGAAGAGGTGTCGACGCCGTACGGCGCGCCGTCGGCCCCGATCGCCAGCGGCCGCATCGGCGCGACCCGCCTGCTCTTCCTGCCGCGACACGGCCGCGGCCACCGGTACTCGCCCTCGGAGATCAACTATCGGGCGAACGTATTCGCGCTCAAGACGCTGGGCGCCGAGCGCGTGCTGTCGGTCTCCGCGGTCGGCTCGCTGCGCGAGGGGCTGGCCCCGGGCCAATTCGTGCTGCCGGAGCAGTTCATCGACAAGACGTTCAGGCGGGCGGCCACGTTCTTCGGCGACGGCGTCGTCGGGCACGTCGGGTTCGCCGAGCCGACCTGCCCGGCGTTCGGCGCGGCGGTCGCGGCGGCCGCGGCGGCGAGCGGCCGGCCCGTTCACCGCGGCGGCACGTACGTCTGCATGGAGGGGCCGCAGTTCTCGACGCGCGCCGAGTCGATGCTGCATCGGAGCTGGGGCGCCGACGTCATCGGCATGACCGGCGCCACCGAGGCCAAGCTGTGCCGTGAGGCGGAGGTCTGCTTCTCGTCGCTGGCGCTGGTGACGGACTACGACGCCTGGCACGCCGAAGAGGCGGCGGTGTCGGTCGAGGCCGTCGTGGCCGTGCTGCGCGCCAACGTCGCTGGCGCGCAGGAGATCATCCGCCGTCTGGGCGATCACGTCGCCGGCGCCGGCCCGTGTACCTGCGCCCGTGCCGCCGCCCACGCCGTCATCACCGCGCCCGATGCGATCTCGGCCGAGGCGCGCGGCCGTCTACGCCTGCTGCATGGGAGGGATCCGTGAACAATTCAAATCAGAACCCGGAGGGTTCCGAACCTCCCGCGATGGTACGCGGCGAGCAAAGCTCGCCGGCTCCCCACGCGAAATCGTCATTGCTGGTGGTCGGCTCCGTGGCGCTCGATTCGGTCGAGACCCGGGCCGGCAAGCGCGTCGAGGTGCTGGGAGGCGCCGCGACCTATTTCTCGGTGGCGGCGTCGTTCCTGACGCCGACGCCGGTGCGCCTGACCGCGGTCGTGGGCGACGACTTCGCCGATGCGCACACGAAGCTGCTGGAATCGCGGGGCGTTGATCTCGCCGGCCTGGAGCGCGTTGCGGGCGGCAAGACATTCCGCTGGGCGGGCGTCTACGCGCCGGATTTCTCGACGCGCAAGACGCTGGACACGCAGCTGAACGTGTTCGAGACGTTTCGCCCGAAGCTGCCCGCCGGGTGGGCCGACTCTGACTACGTGTTTCTGGCGAACATCGATCCCGTCTTGCAACTTGGCGTTCTGGAGCAGGCCAAGAAGCCGCGCTTCGTCGCGTGCGACACGATGAACCTTTGGATCGACATCAAGCGCCCGGAGCTGGTGAAGCTGCTCGAGCGCGTCGACATGCTGCTGCTCAACGACGAGGAGGCGCGCCAGCTGTCGGGTCAGGCGAACCTGCCCGCCGCGGCCCGCGCGATCCGCGCGATGGGGCCGGGCTCGGTCGTGATCAAGCGCGGCGACGCGGGCGCGCTCTTGTTCCACGAGGGCGGCGTGTTCGCAGCCCCCGCCTTCCCGATCGAGGACGTCGTCGACCCGACGGGCGCCGGCGATTCCTTCGCGGGCGGCTTCATGGGCTGGCTGGCGCGCGAGGGTGACACGTCGCCGGCGACGATCCGGACCGCGATGATCCTGGGATCGGTGCTGGCGTCGTTCTCCGTCGAGGACTTCAGCCTGGATCGGTTCCGGCGGCTCGATCTGTCGCAGGTGCGCGAGCGCTTCGCCGCGTTCGCCGATCTGGTCCACTTCGAGAAGATCAAGATCTGAGGTCGTGGCGGGGCCGCTCATCCTGACCGCGGCGGGCGCCGCCGACACCCAGGCGATCGCCGAGCGCCTGGGCCGTCTGCTGGCGGCGGGCGACGTGCTGGCGCTGGTCGGCCCGCTGGGCGCGGGCAAGACGACCTTCGTCCAGGGCCTGGCCCGCGGGCTGGGCGTGCCCTCCGATCGCCACGTCGCGAGCCCGACGTTCGCGCTGGTCAACGAGCACCCGGGGCGGGTGCCGCTCGTTCACGCGGATCTCTATCGCATCGAGGACGCGCGCGAGCTCGCGGAGCTCGGCCTGACCGACGCGTTCGATCGCGCCGCCGTGGCGATCGAATGGCTGGATCGCTTCCCCGACGCGGCGCCCACCGAACGCCTCGAGATCGCGATCGCCTTCGCGCCCGGTGACGCGCGCACGCTGACCTTCACGCCGACCGGCGCGCGCGCGGTCGCCCTGGTCGATGCTCTGACGTGAAGCTCAGAAGGCGGTGAACGATGCGTTGGCGTTGTTGCCCGCGTTGATCTGGATGCAGTAGCCGTCGTCGCGCATCGGCGGCAGCGGGTAGTTCCAGTTGCCGTTGAGCGGCTCGGTCCGGCCGTTGACCGTCAGCGAGTTGCCGGCCACGAAGTTGCTGCTCGCCCCCTGGAA
>DATFXS010000001.1:0-6622 GCA_035315605.1 Polyangia bacterium | reverse complement strand
GTCGGGCCGCCCAGCACGATGTGGTTGCCACCGCCTGTGCCGGTGTGACGGCCGTCGAGCGCGAACTTCTCGCTGCCCAGCCGGCAGAAGCGCGTCTCTTCGTAGAGCGCGCTGGTGGTGTCGTCGAGCTCGTTCCATGACCGCGCCGGATGGACGTTCACCTCCAGCACGCCCGGATCGGGCGTCACCGAGATCTTCTCGAGACGGTGGTCGGGCGGCGGCGGGTAGCCCTCGAAGCGGAGCGCCTGATCGCGCTCGCGCGCGACGTCCTCGATCGCCGCGACCAGCGCCAGCCATTCCTCCAGGAAGCCGACCGGCGGCAGGAAGACGTGCAGGATCCCTTCTCGGACCTCCACGCAGAGCGCCGTGCGCACGAGGTCGGCGTCGGGCGACGGCGCACCGGCGTCGCGGCCCTCACCCCGGCCCTCTCCCGCAAGCGGGAGAGGGGGATGAGGGAGATGAGATCCGTTGCGACCGTTCGTGGGCGGGCGATTGGCGGTCTGGGCGACCACGCGGGTCAGCGGCGGGCGCGCCAGCAGCGGATCGCGCTCGTAGATCCAGGTCCGCGCGTCAGGCGCCTCCCAGGGCAAGCTGTCGAGCGGCAGGCGGAAACCGAGCGGCGAATCTCCGGGGAGCAAGAACAGCTCGTCGCCGCGGAGCGACCAGGCGCCGCTCTCCCACCAGATGCCGCCGCCCGCCGCGTCGCCGCCCCCGCCCGGACGCACGCGCAGCGGCAGTACGTACCCGGCCGCCTCGCCCAGCCCGGCGGCGAAGACGCGCGCCAGCCGTGCGCGCTCGGTCTCGTCGTCGAGCCGGTTGTCGAGGACGTCGACGTTGGGCGGCAGCCGCCGCTCGCGCCACAGATAGTAGTAGACGTCCTCGTACGCCGGCCGCACGTGGCCGGGATCGACGCCCAGCCGCCGCGCCAACATCAAGATGAAGGCCTCGGCCGCGGCGCCGTCGGCGGCGCGCGTCGGCACGTCCTTGGCCAGGAGGGCGGGCTCGCGCCAGATCGGCTCGCCGTCGCGTCGGAAGTAGCAGGAGAACGCCCAGCGCGGCAGCGGTTCGCCCGGGTACCACTTCCCCTGGCCGTGGTGAAGGACGCCGCCCGGGGCGAAGCGCGTACGGAGGCGGCGCAGCAGGCGATCCGCGGCGGCGCGCTTTCCCGCGCCGAGCGCGGCGGTGTTCCACTCGGGCGCGTCGCGATCGTCGATCGACACGAACGTCGGCTCGCCGCCCATCGTCAGCCGGACGTCCAGACGTTCCAGATCGCGGTCGACCTGCTTGCCGAGCGCGCGGATCGCCGCCCACTGATCGTCGCGGTAGGGCTGCGTCACCCGCGGCGTCTCTTCGATTCGCCGCACCCGCATCTCGAACGTCAGCTCCTCGGCGATGCCGTTCGTTCCGGCGGCCGCGCCCGACCACGAATAAGATCCCGAGATCGGCGCGGCGGTGGCGGGCAGGGCCGTGCAGGCGAGCGGGATGTGGCCCTCGCCGGCGAGCAGCCCGCTGGTCGGATCCAGGCCGACCCAGCCCGCGCCCGGAAGGTAGACCTCGGTCCAGGCGTGCAGATCGGCGACGTCCTCGCTGACGCCGGAGGGGCCGTCGATCGCCGCGACGTCGGGCCGCAGCTGGATCGAATAGCCGGACACGAAGCGGGCCGCGAAGCCGAGCCGGCGCAGGATCGCCACCTCCAGCCAGGCGAAGTCGCGGCACGATCCGTGGCCGCGCTCGATCGTCTCCTCGGGCGCGAACACGCCCGGCTCCATGCGGATGTCGTAGCGGAGGCGCTGCGACAGCTCGCGGTTGATGTCTACCAGCACGTCGACGCTGCGGCGCCCTGCCCGCGCCACCCCTGCGCGGAGCTCTTCGATCAACGCGGCGACGCGCGCCCCGATCACCGCGGGCTCGCGGTACGGGGCCAGCTCGCCCGCCAGCGTCCCCTCGTACTCGAACGGGTGCTTCTCGGCGTAGCCCTCGATGAAGAAATCGAAGGGGTTGATGGTCGACATCTCGGCGATCAGATCGACCTCGACGGTCAGCTCGCGCGCGGGCTGGGTGAAGGCCAGACGCGCCTGGTGATTGCCGAACGGATCCTGCTGCCAGTTGAGGAAGTGGTCCGCCGGCTTGATCCGCAGCGAGTAGCTGGGGATGGACGTGCGGCAGTGTGGCGCCGGGCGCAGGCGCACGACGTGCGGGGCCAGCGACACGGCGCGGTCGTAGCGGTAGCGGGTGGCGTGCGTCAGTGCGACTCGGATGGACATGCCAGGACGGTCACGACGCTACCCGACGTCCGGTAAACAGGCGTTTGCGGCTCGGTCAAGAACGCGAAACTTCCGGGCCCGGTCAGTCGTCGACCGGCGTCACGTCGACCCCGACGATCAGCTCGTGGCGGCCCCCGCCGAGGAGGACGCCGCGCATCGGCGTCACGTCGCCGAAATCGCGGCCGACGGCGATGACGATGTGGCGATCGGCGGGCACGACGTCGTTGGTCGGATCCAGGTCCAGCCAGTCGCCGCCGGGCAGGCGAACCGACGCCCACGCGTGCGACGCATCCGCTCCGATCAGCGCCGCCTCCTCGCCGCCGCGTGCGCCCCTCCGGTCCGTCACCAGGTAGCCGCTGACGTAGCGGGCCGCCAGTCCGAACGCGCGCAGGCAGGCGATCAGGACGTGCGCGTAGTCCTGGCAGACGCCGCGGCGCAGGCGCAGCACCTCGTCGACGGAGGTGGCCACGTCGGTCGCCGCCGGATCGTAGGTGAAATCGGCGTGGATCCGGTGCATCAGCTCGCGCGCCGCCTCGGTCAGCGGCCGGCCCGGCGGGAACGACGGCTCGGCGAAGGCGCGCGCCGCGGCCGACGGGATGGCGCGCGGCGACGGCAGCGCCATCTCGAGCGTCGCGCGCGCCTCGGCGTCGGCGCCGGCACGCACCCAGTCGCGCGCCGCCTCCCAGGAGCCGTCGTCCTCCGGCGGCGGTGGGCGCGCGATGTCGACGATGAAGGTGGAGGTCACGCAGAGCCGCGTGTGGCGCGCGTGGATGGCCAGGTGGGTCGAGACATTTCCAAACCAGTCGACGCGATCGCGACGCACGGCCGGCTCGGGCGTCACGGTCAACACCTCGTCGCGCACCCACTGATCCTGCACCGCGCGCGGTCGCAGGTGCAGCTCGTGATGCGAGGTCGACACCGCGTCGCTGTACATGTACTCGGTCACGTGGCGGACGCGGTAGCTCATGCCGGGCCCCTCTCCCCCACCCTCTCCCCGCTCCGCGGGGCGAGGGCGCCTTCGCTAGCTCCGATTCTCGTGGACGTGGACGTGAACGTGGTCGTGGTCGTGGACCTGTACGTCGTCGTAGACGTAGTCGCTGTCGTAGTCGTGTGCCTGTACGCGTCCAGGCACACGACAGCGACTACGTCAGCGTCTACGACTACGTCCACGTCCAGGTCCACGACCACGTCCAACCGTCCACGTGTGTCAGTCGCGGAGCTCATGTTCCCACTCCCGGGGAGGCGAGGGAGCGGGAGACGGTGGCGGGCGCCAGGTAGCTGCCCGAAAGCGCGTCCGAGAGGCGCTGCATGTTGGCGACCAGGCCGCTGCACAGCGCGTGCAGCGCGGGCCGCGCGTCGTCCTCGACGGCGCAGACGGCGTCGACGTCGAGCAGGCGAAATGCCGAGAGCGCCTCGAACGCGATCCGCTCCTCGGGGCTACGGCGCGCCAGCGTCGGATCGCGCGGCAGCGCGGCCACGTGCTCGGCCAGGGCGGCCAGCTGGAACAAGATCGATCGCGGGTTGCCCTCGTCGGCCGCCAGCAGGTCGATGACCGGCGGCGCCTGCAACGTGGCGCGGTAGCGACGGCGGTAGGTCATCGCGCTGTCCGCCGTGTCCAGCAGCGCCTCGAGCAGCGCGGTCTCGTCGGGGCGCGCGACCGCGAGCGCCTGGTCGACGACCAGCGCGGTGTTCAGCGCGCGTTCAAGCCGCCGGCCCATGTCCAGGAACCGCCAGGCCGCTTCGCGCGTGACGCTCTCGGAGGTGAAGCCCGCCAGCGCGGTCAGGATCATGACCACCCGGTCGAGGCGCGCCGCCAGCGTCAGCAGCCGCTCGTCGCGCCCCGCCCGCTCGCCGTCGTCGATCTCGTGCCCCAGCGCGACCACCACCGACCAGCTGTCCATCGACAGCCGATCCCGGATCGAGCGCGCCACCCGTTCGATCGCGCGCGTCGTCGCGAACAGCGTCCCCTCGTGGGTGGTGTCGAACAGCGACTCGCGCACGGCGCGTTCCGGCTCGCCGCCTTGCCGCCCTGCCCCGTTCGTCTTGTCGCCGCGCCCCGAGGCGATCCGGGTCTGCGCGCGGAGCGCCACCACCAGGGGCGCGAAGTCGGCGGCGAACGCCCGCCGCCCCCGATCGGCGAGCCGCAGGCAGATGACCCGAGTGAGGCGCGCGATCGATTCGGCTCGCTCGGCGTAGCGGCCGAGCCAGAAGAAGTTGTCGGCGACGCGGCTGGGCAGGTCGCCGCCCCCGCGTGTCGGCGCCACCGGCTGCGCGGGCGGACGCAGCAGCGAGAACTCGTTGACCTCGCCGTCGCTGATCACCCAGGTGTCCTTGCTGCGCGCGCCGCGCGCGATCGAGATGTCGATCTCGTCGGACGCGCCGCCCACCACGGCCAGCGCGCCGGGCATGGTCTCGTAGCCGTCGACGCCGTCCGCGACGACGAACGCGCGCAGCACCAGCGACCGCGGCTTCAGCTCGTCCCCCTCGATGACCGGCACCGTCGACGGCATCACCCGCCGCTGCGCGACGAACCGTCCCGGCGCCGCTCGCATCGCCGCCACCAGCCGCGCCGACGCCTCCTCGTCCAGACGCGCGCCGAAGATCGGCTCGCCCGGCTCCGACGGCGTGCCCAGCGTCGGCGCGATCAGGGCGCCCCCCGCCCCCGCCGGATAGGCGGGCTTGACCACCATCTCGCCGAGGTGGGACACGACGTGCTCCAGGATCTCCGGCTGCCCGCACCACCAGGTCTCGACCGACGGCAGTTGCAGCTCCTCGCCCAGCAGCGCCCGGCAGAGCGCGGGCAGGAACGGAATCAACGCCGGCGTCTGCACGACGCCCGAACCGAGCGCGTTCGCGATCGCCACCTGACCGTCGCGCGCCGCCTGCAGCAGGCCCGGGACGCCGAGCAGCGATTCGGGACGCAATTCCAGCGGATCACACCAGTCGTCATTGAGACGCCGGAGGATGACGTCGACCGGGTGCAAGCCGCCCAGCGTCTTCAAGAACACGCGCCCGTCGCGCACCGTCAGGTCGCCCCCCTCGACCAGCGGATAGCCGAGGTACTGGGCAAGGAACGCCTGCTCGAAGTAGGTCGAGTTCGCCGGACCGGCCGTCAGCAGCACGATGCGCGGGTTGTCCCGCCCGTGCGGCGCCATCCCGGCCAGCGTGTCCCGCAGCGTCCGGAAGAACGACGCCAGCCGCTGGGCGTGGCACTCCCGGAACGCCTCCGGCAGCACCCGCCCGAGCACGATCCGATTCTCCAGCGCGTAGCCGGCCCCGGCCGGCGCCTGGGTGCGATCCGCCAGCACGCGCAGCTCGCCCTCGGGCGTCCGCACCAGATCGGCCGCGTAAAAGTGCAGGAACCGCCCGCCCGGCGGCGCGATGCCGGCGCACGCGCGCAGCAGACCCGGGTGCGCCAGCACGACCTCCGGCGGCAAGAGCCCCTCCGCGATCGCCCGCCGCGGCCCGTACAGATCGGCGAGCAGCCGGTCCAGCAGGGTCGCCCGCTGTGCCAGCCCGGTCGCCAGCCCCGCGAACTCGTCGGGCGCCAGCACCACCGGCACCGGATCCAGCGGCCACGGCCGATCCAGGCCGCGCGTGTCGCCGTGGACGTTGAAGCTGACGCCGTGCTGGCGAATCAACTGGCGCGCCTGTTCCCACCGGCGCCACATCTCGCCCGGGCCGAACGCCGACAGCGCGCGGTCCAGGACCTTCCAGTGCGGCCGCACCGCGCCGTCCGGGCCGCGCATCTCGTTCCAGCTGATGTCCGTCACGATATCTACCCCAAGTTAATGGGAGGTTTCGGTACGGATCAAATGCCGTTAACGGGCCACGGGCCTGTGGATAGTCCACGGCCGATTTTCTATGTTCGATCGGTGTTGACCTCGGAGCCCCTCGGCGCCCCCGCGCAGCTGTTCGCCGGCTACCATCCGATCGAGGGCACCTACGACGAGCTGGTCGAATCGGGCGGCCAGACCCGGGCCCACGCGCGCGTCGTCGCCAACATTCTCGCCAACATGACGCCTGACGCGTTCGCGCGTTCGCAGGCGCTGGCGGAGCTGGCCCTCGCGCAGTGGGGCGTCACGTTCTCCGTCTACTCCGACCAGCGCGGCACCGAGAAGGTGATGCCCGTCTGCCTCGTGCCGCGCGTGATCGCGGCGGCCGAGTGGGCGCGCCTCGAACGCGGGCTCCTGCAGCGGCTGACCGCCCTGCAGCTGTTCCTCGACGATCTCTACGGGGAGCAGCGCGTGCTCCGCGACCGCGTGATCCCGGCGGAGCTGGTGCTGGCCTCGCGCCAGTACGTGCCGCGGCTGCGCGGCCTCAGACCGCCCGGCGGCGTCCGGATCCACATCGCGGGC